>JAYEFP010000097.1:3868-8946 GCA_034715975.1 Candidatus Bipolaricaulota bacterium
ATTTTGCCACGCAGCCAATCTATAAGTATAATACCCTGTATGGTAACCCTCAATGATCTGGCAAGAAAACTAGGAATCTCCAAGCGGGCAGTGCGTTTTCGCGTTGACGCATTGAGCGACCTGTTGGAGAAATACATATCTCGCGACGAGAAGAACCGCCTCATCTTTGCGGGAGAGGCAGTCCTTCTTCTCCGCCGATTGGAGGAGCTGCGACTGGAAGAGCGATTGCCAATCCGTCAGGCTGCCGTGCGCCTGCGCGGTGAATTGCAACATCAAGAGGAAGATGCCTCTCTTGATGACACGCTTGGTCTTGAGATCAAGCTGGAGTACCTGGCGCAGGTTGTGGATACGCTGAGGCGCGATAGAGACTATTGGCGCAACGTAGCTGAAACGATGCAGACCGTGCTCCCGCCGGATCGAATGTGGATTAGCAAGCTTTTCCCGCCCACGTCAGACGACATTCGATTGAACTAGGGGTAACGCGGAGTGCGGAATGCGGAGCTCGGAGCTCGGAACGCAGAACGACGAACGCGGAAGTCGTGGCGCGGAAAAGCATCTTCACGCAATACTTGCGAAGACCGCCAAAGAAAACTGAGAGTCAGAAATGAGACTCCCGTGCTTGTGTAGCGTAGCAGCTTGCCTGCCCTGTGGAATCCTACTCCATTGGGGTCTGCCACGTTTGGAACGCGGAACGAGTCTGAACTCGGAATGCGGAACCGGAAAAGCATTCTCACGCAAAGGCCTGTCTGCTGTAATGTCTTGACAGACAGGACGCAAAGGCCTGTCCGTTCTCGGACTTCGACAGACAGGACGCCAAGGGAAGCAAGAATAGGAGAGAAAGAAGGAATAGAAAAGCATTTCTTGGCGATCGTAGCGAGCGGACGTGAGAAAAGGCTTGGCTCACGCAAAGGCCTGTCTGTTCTCGGACTTTGACAGACAGGACGCAAAGGGAAACCGTTGCAACAGAAAGAGATAAGAACATGGCAGTTCTTGGCGGCCTTGGCCCTGCCTGCGCGTGTTTGTTCGCAGGCAGACCTTGAGCGAGTGTTAGCGAGCGGGAGTGAGAAATAACGGCGGACAGCAATTACTGCCGGTTGCTACTCGAAGGTGAATCCTTTCTCAAACAAGGCAAGGCACGCATCGACCACATCGGGATCGTAGAGTCGTCCCTTTCCTTGCTTGATCTCATCGAGCGCTGCATCAAGGCCAAGCGCAGCCCGGTACGGTCGGTGAGAGCTCATCGCCTCAACAACATCTGCGACCGCCAGAATCCGCGCTTCAAGGAGGATCTGATCCCCCTTGAGACCGTTGGGATACCCAGACCCATCCATCCGCTCGTGGTGCTGAAGAACAATCTGGGCGATCGGCCAAGGAAACTCGACGTTTTTCAGGATGCTGTAAGCTACCTCAGGGTGACGCCGGATGAGTTGGAACTCCAGCTCGCTCAACTGAGATGGCTTCGTCAAGATCTCAGCGGGAATTGCAATCTTGCCGATATCGTGCATCAGTCCAGCAGCATGGATCCCCTCGATTTGCCCTTCAGGAATGCTCATTTCGCGTGCGATAGCGCAAGCAAGGTTGGTCACCCTCTCCTGGTGTCTGGCGGTGTATGGATCGCGCATTTCAGTCGTTAACCCAACAACACGGATTGTATCTCCTAGCGTCTTCTTCAGGTGTTCTTGCAGATGGGCATTCTCAATTGCTACCGCAGCAACATTGGCAAGCCCAGACAGTAGATCCAAGTCGGTTTGGGTGTAGGCATCCACCTGCTTGCTCTCAACCCCGATCACACCAGTTACTTCTCCCCTGAGAAGCATGGGGCTAAGGAGCTCTGATCTGAGAACATCTTCTTGCTTTGCGTAGGGGACTGTGTCTTTGGTGACCGTTCCATCGGGAGCGATATCGTACGATACCTGGATGTCTTCCATGAATTGGAAGATATCTGGTATGTACATGGGCTTGCCCGAGCGGATGACTTGGCTTTGCGTACCGTAGCCAGGTTTCTCGAGGTTGAGTGGAGGAAGCGTTGTTGTATCTACCACGTGCCCATACTCATCTCGCACATACTCCGCGCGGATTAGCTGCTCTGTCTTGTCGTAGGATGAAATGTAGAATGCATCGGTAGCTATCAGCTCAGCCACGTACTTGTAGACTGTCTCATAGATGCTCTGAAGGGAAGTAGAACTACTAAGCGCAAGTGATAGCCTATTCATGGCAGACTGCTGCTGTAACAGCTGCTCTTCCTCCTCCTGAGCCTTCTTGCGCTTCGTAACATCCTTGCCGACGGACTGGAATCCGGTTAGCTTACCCTGTTCATCGAAGATCGCTTGATCTGTCCATTCCATCCAATGAGTTTTCCCATCGCTTGCTATTTCTCTGTGTTCTGTAACTGATATAGGGTCTTGTGGCGTAACTGACGCTCTTGACCGCTTCATATACGCTTGTATCTCTTTGCGATCTTCTTTTGCCACGACGTCTATCCAATTACTGCCGATGAGCTCTTTGCGGGATTTACCGTAGTACTTGCAGTAGGCATCGTTGACGAATGTCAAAGTTCCATCGGGAAGCCAGCGATCGATGCATTCTGTCTGATAATGGACGATGTCGCGATAGCGTGACTCACTTTCTTGTAAGGCTCTCTCGGTATTCTTAAGCTCGGTGACATCGGACATAGAAGCGATACTCCGCTTAGTCCCTGCAATCATGCCGATCGTTAGTAAGATATTCCTTGTCTCTCCTTGGCGATCCACCAGATGGAATTCGTACGTTGAGGGCGCGCTCTCTCCTTCTGTTCTGCGCGCCTTGTGATAGGCCTTCATGCGTTCTAGGTCTTCCTTTGCCACAAAATCCGTCCACCTCATCTTGCCTTCCAGCGAGTAGCCGGAGAGCTTCTCGGCTTGCTTATTTACCATGGAGATGGTCATATCCTCTTCCATAATCAGCATGGCGGTTCCTGTTGACTGGAAGGTAGCGCGATACCTTGCCTCGGATTCCTTCAACGCCGTGGTTCGTTTTTCGACCAGCTCTTCCAGGTGGTTTTGGTACCACTTGTTAGACTCCTCTAACTCGCGCTTCTCATTAGTCAGTGCTTTGACATGCGCGGCGTTGGCGACCACCTTTTGGATAACACTCTTGGTGACTGGCTTTGTTAGGTAGTCAAATGCTCCAGTACGCACCGCTTCAGCAGCGGTCCCCACAGAGGGATCACCGGTAAGCATGATCACCTGTGTATCAGGCGATTTCTCTCGAATCTTCTTCATCAGAACAACACCGTTCATGCGAGGAAGGACGATGTCGGTCACGATCACATCGAAAGCCTGCTTGTCCATCAGACGAAGCGCCTCGGCGGCATCCGCAGCGGTTTCAATCACATATCCATCTTCCTTGATAAACTCTGCTAGGGTAATACGGATGCTCTCTTCGTCATCGACAATCAGAACACGTGCCATCGTGTTGCCTCCCTGTTTTCCTCTCGCCCGCTCGCTTTCGCTCGCTCAAGGCCTGCCCACCTGGTCGGCGCAGGCAGGCGCCAAGATCGCCAAGAACTGCTCTTCCTTTTCTCCCGCAGAGGCCTGTCTGCGTCCGAAGGACAGGCAGGCGCGGAGACGCTGAGAACAGCTTCTTAAAGCCTTTAAACTGTTATCAATTCTTGGTTTTCCTCTGCGTCCCTGCGTCCCTGCGCGGGATAAGCCTTTTTCGTTCCGCGTTCATTCAAGGCTCCATCCGTTGTCTACCCGCAGGTCTAGATGGAAGCGGGTGTATTTGCCTGGTTCGCTCTCCACTGTCAGTTCACCGTGATGATCTTTGATGATCCCATAGCTCACCGACAGACCAAGCCCGGTTCCTTCATCTCGCGGTTTTGTGGTGAAGAACGGGTCGAAGATGTGCTCGATCACGTCTTCGGCTATTCCAGCTCCGTGATCCTCAATCGTTGTTCGTATCCACTCCACGTCATCCTTCTCGAACGACTGCACAATAATCCTGACCAACTTGTTCTCGTGGTAGCCCTTGTAGCGTTGATTGAGTGAATCTCTGGCGTTGGTCAGCAGGTTGATGATCACCTGCTCAATCTGCTGGCTACGGCAACGCACCTGGGGAAGATCATCAGGGATGTCTTTCTCAATTGTTATCTGATCCTTGCGCAGTGCAGCTCCGACCAAGTTGAGGGATGCGTTGATGATGTCTTCCAGTCGCGCAGGACTGTGGCTCTGCTTCTCCTGTCGCGAGAAGTCGAGGAGGTCCTTTACGATCTGAGCGACACGGTTGCCTTCCTTGATAATTCCAGTTGCAAACTTCTTCAGCTCAGCGCTATCTGTTCGGCTCTCGATCAGATCGGCGTAGTTGATCATCCCTGTTAGTGGGTTATTGATCTCGTGTGCCACGCCGCTTGCCAGTGTCCCGATCGATTCCAGCTTTTGGCCCTGGCGAAGCTGTGCCTCTAGCTCACGCGTCTCTTCTTCGGCATGCACGCGCTCGGTGATGTCCACATGCACGCCCACGGCTCGGTGAGGAACACCCTGTTCATCCTTTTCGAATGACTTGCCCCGACCAGAGATCCAACGCCACCCACCGTCTTTGGTGCGCAGTCGGAATTCGACCTCGTAGGGTTGGGCGTTCTTGACGTATTCTTGTACCTGGGGGACGATGGTCTCCCGGTCCTCGGGGTGCATCAGGTCAACCCAGGTCTCCAAGCGCATTGGCAATTCGCCGGGCTCATATCCCAGCATGGTGTAGTAACGCGGGCTGAAGTAGATATCGTCCGTATCGAGGTTCCAATCCCAAAAGCCGTGCTCCGCAGCGTCTATAGCCAGCTCAAGGCGCTCGCGGGCCGCTTTTAATTTTTCTTCCATTTGTTTGCGTTGGCCCGTTATCTGCCCTGTAAATACTAGGGTAATGGCAATCGCGATCACAAATAGTGCTACGTTGACCAGCAATAACTGCCTGGTCAACAAGTTGCTTCTAGCCAAAATCACGTGCATTGGAGTTGTTGTCACTACACCCCAGCCGTTGGATTCCAGGGTGACATAGCTGCCATAGTAAGGCGTGTCGTCGAGTTTATACTCTTGAGACCCGCTCTG
>JAYEFP010000098.1:0-2437 GCA_034715975.1 Candidatus Bipolaricaulota bacterium
CGATCTACGGCTTCCTCATCATCCAGTTATTCGACGAGCTCGCCGCGGAGGAACCACGATAGTTCAGGTTATCGATGTGGATTCGGATCTGGTCATAAGATTCACCGCCGTAGGCGTCGTGGATGGTGAGCGTAATCGCAGCCTGTTCACCACCAAAACGATCCGACATCGGTGCGTGGTAGACTGGCGTTAAGGTATCCGCATCCTCGAACCATCCCTTGCTCGCCTTCCAGGTGAAGCAGACGGAAGTACATGCCGGATTAGTCACCGTTCCGTAGAGTTTGACAGATCCCCCCTCGTTCATTGTTCCTGGATAGCCGCGGACAATGAGCGGGCTCGGCTGATTAGCAGCTGGAGCGGTCGCATCACTGATTGTCCAAGGGAAACCGAACGACCATCCGCAGGGGGAGGCACAACATGGCACGGGGACCACACTGCACACAGGAGCAGCGATGTGCTGGATGCACGGAGATTCACACGGAGGCCTCACCGGTTGGCAGCGAGTCGCCTTGGGAGGAGTCCAACACGGGTTTGGCTGCTGCGCGCACCGTGAAGCCACCTGGGGAGTGCCACAGTTCAGTGGATCGCCGCGTACCCGTACGTAAACCTGATCGCTGACGCTCACGCCACTTGCGGTTGTCACCGTTAGGGTAATAAGGATGCATTCATCGCAGCCGCAGACTGACGGTGCTGTGTATACTGGATTCTGCTGAAAGGCGTTGTCGAAGTATCCGCGTCTTCCTTCAGTGCTCCAACGGTATGCTATTGCTTCGTTACCCACGTTCCATGCCTCGCCGTGCAGACGCACACTCTCCCGTTCATTCAGGGTGACGTTCACCCCTGCATCGACAAGCAGTGGAGCACTCACTGCAGCTTGCTGCACAGCAGGCCTCTGTACGATCACGGGCTGAGTCTGCTGAACCGTGGCAGCAATGGGAGCCTCTGAGCCCACATCAGCGGGAGCCATTCCAGAGAAGAGGAAGACCGCCAGCGCAACCCCCACCATTGCAACGAGGATCAGCCATGTTGAGTCACTTAGATTCATCGCATGCACCTCCTTAAAAGTTGCCGGTGTTTGATACGCGCATGTGCGTTCCGCCTGCAACAGCCACCGGCCGATCCCCCTCACACTCGCCCTGTTCACCATACAACGAATGACCCTTGTAAGTCAATCCTCCTCCCCTTGAGAGAAGGGTAAGACTTGACAGAACCATTAAGAGACAAAAGGAATTCTCTCGCAAGGTTGCGGAGCGCGTCAAGGGTACAGTTGGGCGGGTAAAGAAGCAGAGCAAGGGAAATCCCCCCTGGAGAGACATGGCATCGAGGCCAACTCGCTGAAGAACCGCTACTCGCTTACACCGTCCTCTGCGTCCGTACGAACAGGGCAGTCCAGGCGAGGAGGAATCCGGCGAGGAGAGAGAACGCTGGTAGATAGCCGATTCTTGTCAACAGCAGGCCAATGATGATCGGGCCAAGCGCTTGCCCGGTGTCGGCGATCGTTCCAAACACGCCCATTGCCGCACCAAGGGACTCCTGTCTTGCCAAGTCAGCGACGAGCGCGCCGGTCGAGGTGGTGACAAATGCCTCCCCCAGCCCGAACAGGATCGCCAGCCCAGCGAGAATCCAGAATGAACTAAACAACGAAATCAGCGCGAAGGGGACGGCGCACAAGATCATCCCAGCAACGATCGGCGACCTCCTCCCGTAGCGGTCGGAGATTCTCCCCATCAGGGGTTTAGCGACAACGCTCGTCCCGGTAAGGATCGTCCACAAGACACCAGCCAGAGCCACGTTCAATCCAGCGCTTTCGACCACGTACAGGGGAAGAAAAGCGTGCAGGACGCCCATCGTCATGTTCTGCACGCCTTCCATCCCCGCGGTGAGGACGACCGGGCCTGAGCGAACAACCTCGGCCAGGCCGCGCACGGTCTTTCTGTAGATCTCCCGCACGCTGCGCAACTTCTCCCGTGTTTCCTCGCGCATCCCGGGGATGAGCCACACCGCGATCGAAAGCGATACGACACCGACCCCTCCGATGATCGTGTAGATGAGGTGAAAGTTCCATACGGTTGGTGTCCCACCGCTCGCCATGAGATACAGGAGTCCGCCGGCGAGGAATCCGCCGAGGGCATTGGTGGCAATCTTGATCAGCGAGAACCACGCCAAGAGTTCCCCCTTGCGCGCCCCGGCGAGCGCAGCAACCGCGGCCATCACCACCGGGCCATAAATGGCGGTTGCCATCCCGTGGAAGAAGCGAATCGGCAGAAGCTGCCAATCACTACTCACAAGAAGGTAGATAAACGGCGTCAGCCCGAAGACCGCGGCACCGAACAGGAGCGTCCTTCGCCTTCCGATCTGGTCAGAGATCGTACCAGCCGGGGCCTTGAGGAAGATCCCGGTGATCGTGGATGCAGCCACGATAAGCCCAACCATCGCC
>JAYEFP010000099.1:0-2432 GCA_034715975.1 Candidatus Bipolaricaulota bacterium
CAACGCCTCCGCTACAACCTCAGGAGGAAGCGTTACCCGTCCATCCTTTTCCACTCTGCCGCCCACATTGGACAAGATCGCAAGAAACGGTTCGCTGCCCACCTGAACGCCAGCGCGTGCGAGCACAGTCAACGCTGCTTGATGAATCTGCGAGAGGTCTTGTTCGGAGAGAACCCGGTACATACCGCTATTCATATGCAACATGTGTCGCTCAACCCCCTTCTCGAAGGAAAACTTTCTAATATTACCACTACGTAATACTTCCTTCTGAAATTCTACAGCAGCCTCTCGATCTCCGCAACAGGGAGCGCAGTTCGACACCGCAGAAAGAATTTCGCCTGCTCGGCAAAGCTCCAACGAACGAGGTGTTCCTCCCGCACAATCTACTGTTCACAATGGAGCAAAGAACGGCCAAACTATAGGTCATAGATCGTAATAGAGCGAGAATTCGTAAGGGTGGGGTCGCTTGCGAGGCTGGCTCTCTTCCTCCCTCTTTACCGCAATCCAGTCGGCTATCTGATCTTCTTCAAACACTCCGCCCGCGATTAGGTAATCGTGATCCTCCTCCAAAGCGCAGAGGGCTTCACCAAGATTGGTGGGTGCTTGTGCGATCTTTTCCATCTCTTCGGCAGACAAGTGATAGAGATCCTTAGTGTACGGCCCGAAACCAAGTTCCGCCGCGTTCAGGTTGCGTTTGATCCCGTCGATACCAGCCATCAACATCGCGGCATAGGCAAGGTACGGGTTGCACGTTGCATCGACCGTCCGTAGCTCGATCCTCCGTTCAGCCGGTGTGGCATACCCCGGGATACGAATCGCCGCGGAACGGTTCCCCTCTCCGAATGCCAATGAGACCGGCGCCTCATACCCAGGGACAAGGCGACAGTAAGAGTTCGTTGAAGGGTTGGTTAACCCGAACAAACTTCGCCCGTGAGATAGGATGCCCCCAACATAGCAAAGCCCAAGCTCGGAGAGCTCACCCTTCTCCTCGAACAGGCTCTTCCCATTGCTTGCCAGGTACTGATGAATGTGCATTCCATTGCCATTCTCGCCGTAGATCGGCTTTGGCATGAAGGTGGCGCTCAGTCCAGCCTCTGCTGAAACATTGCGCACGATGTTCTTGATGATGAGGGTGTTATCGGCCAGCTTCAAGGAACTGTCGAATCCCAACTCGATCTCCAATTGTCCCAAGGGGCCAACCTCGTGGTGATGGTACTTAACAGGGATATCCCTCTTTTCCAATCGCCGGCAGATCTCGTTACGCAATGCGAACAGCTGGTCTTCCGGGGGCGAAATATGGTAGAAAGAGAGCTCTGTATGCTCGTTTAAAGGGGTAAGTGCGTAGTAGGATTCAATGTTTCCACTACGGTATTCAGCCTGGGAGAAGACATAGAATTCAAATTCCGGGCTCATCATCGCGGCCTCGGCAATACCCTCAGAAACCAGGTATCCTTCAGCTCGTTTAACGACACCGCGCGGGTCCCCATGGAAGGGTCCCTTCCCACCCGTTAGATGGATGTCGCTAATGATGGAGAGAACTTTTTCGTTGCTGTAGTAATCTATGGTGGCCGTATCAAGGTCCGGTAGGAGTACCATATCGCTCCCTTCTACACTTGCGTAGCCAAAGTTCGAGCCGTCAAAAGCAACACCGTTTTCAAGTAGGTGAGGGGTGAACCGACTAACCGGTATCGTGATATGGCGCCACCGTCCGATTAGGTCAACAACCTTGAAGTCGACAAATTCTATCGCCTCTTTGGCGATCAGTTCTTTTAGTGATTCACACGTAGCCATTCTTTGCCTCCTTGTCTTCTTGGCCAACGGGCCGCGCGGAGATGTAACTTACTGCCGCAAGGATTAACTTGCAACAAGCTCAAAAGACGCGTCCACGAAGTCCCTTACCACCAACCTAACCATGGAATAGCTCTTGTTGTATCGAACTTCTCAGATTTCTCTCCTGTTGCATTCCCCGCTCCGCACGAAATAAAACTTTCATTATTACCAAACTATGAATCTTTTCTTGCGGAAGGTACTCTACTCGCACGCTAATGTCAAGTGTCTAGCAAAGAGCGCTCGACTGCCGCTTAGGGACAACGTGAAGATCGCCAAGGAGTTTTCAGCCATCAGTCCACGATCTACGCTAGGAACTGACCCTAATCCGTAATCCTTCAATCCCATCTGCGACACAAGCTTCTTCTCACGCCCGCTGGCTTTAGCTCGCTCAAGATCGCCAAGAACTGCTTTTTCTTGTGCTCTTATCCGCCATTGCTTCCCTGTGCGTCTCTGCGGGAGAATGCTCTTGCTTCTGTGTTCTCACTTGTCACCCATCACCGTTTCATGCCTTTGCAACCGCCACAAGCTTTTCCTCGCGTCCGCTCGTTATCACTCGCTCAAGCTCTGTCTGCCTCGCCGGCACAGGCAGGCGCCAAGATCGC
>JAYEFP010000100.1:0-2405 GCA_034715975.1 Candidatus Bipolaricaulota bacterium
TAAAATGCTGTGACGATTCTGGGAGGCGACGGAGTGGATCTGAAAGAGCTTCAGCAAGTCATTCGCTTATTGAAGGAAGAGGGCCTTACTGAGATTACGGTTTGGAACGCGGATAAGAGGATCACTGTGCGGCGAGATGGGAGTGTTCGCCCGTCGTTTTCTGGAGGCGAACCGGCGTTGCATGGCGTGGAGGCGGAAGAGAATGATAGCGCCGATGTCATCAAAGCCCCGCTGTTGGGCACGTTCTACTCTCGTCCCAACCCGGAGGACGAGGCGTTCGTCACAGATGGTGATGAGGTTTCGCCTGGGGACACGGTCTGTATCATCGATGCTATGAAGGTGATGAACGAGATCAAAGCCGAGTCGTCCGCTCGGATCAAGAAGGTTCTGGTAGAAGACGGCGATCCGGTGCAGTACGGGCAGCCACTGTTCCTGCTCGAACGGACATGACGTTTCATAAGGTTCTGATCGCCAATCGGGGGGAGATTGCCCTGCGCGGGCTTGAAGCGTGTCGTGAACTCTCCATCGACACCGTTGCCGTCTTCTCTCAGGCCGACAAAGATATGCCTTACTTGAACCTCGCGGGCGAGCGGTTGTGCATAGGTCCGGCCGATCCGGCGAAGAGCTACCTGTCCATCCCCGCCATCATCAGTGCCGCCGATCTATCTGGCGCGGAGGCAATCTATCCTGGCTACGGGTTCCTCGCGGAGAATCCTGATTTCGTCGAGGTGTGCGAGGATCACGGACTCATCTTCATTGGGCCGCCGCGTGAAGTGATGGCTCTTCTTGGAAACAAGCTCGCCGCTAGGGAAGCGGTCGCAGCAGCCGGAGTCCCTGTCCTTCCCGGCGAGGCAGTTCTTGAGGACGAAGATGTTGCCGCGGCGGGGGAGCGCATTGGCTACCCTCTGCTGGTGAAGGCGACATACGGAGGAGGAGGGCGCGGGATGCGCCTTGTTCTTGACCCCGATGCACTCGAAAGTGCAGTTCTCGCTGCGCGCGCGGAGGCGAAGTCTGCGTGCGGCAATGACAGCCTATACCTGGAACGGGCGGTGGAGAGCCCACGACACATTGAGGTGCAGATTCTCGCCGATGCGCAGGGTAACGTCGTTCACTTCGGCGAGAGGGAGTGTTCAGTGCAGCGGCGTCATCAGAAGCTGATCGAGGAATCGCCCGCATCGCACCTTGATGACGCGACACGAAGCGCCCTTCATGCTTCGGCGATTTCCGCGGCGAGTGCAGTGGGGTACCGCAACGCGGGAACGGTGGAGTTCGTCCTCGATTCAAAAGATCAGTTCTACTTTATCGAGATGAACGCGCGCATCCAGGTGGAGCACTCGGTGAGCGAAATGGTCTCCGGGGTGAACCTGGTTAAAGAGCAGATTCGCATCGCCTCCGGTGACGAACTTCGGTTCACACAAGAAGAGATCGAAATTCGCGGGCACGTGTTGGAGTGTCGCATCAACGCCGAGGACCCAGCGCGTGGGTTCTTCCCTTCCGCGGGGAGGGTGACAATCGACGAGCTCCCAAACGGCTTTGGCATTCGCTTGGATACGCACCTGTACAATGGCATGGAGGTCGTTCCCTACTACGACTCGTTATTGGCCAAGGTGATCTCGTGGGGAGAGGACAGGGAAGAGGCCTGTATCCGCATGTACACCGCGCTGGAACGCTTCCGCGTGCGAGGGGTTAAGACGACACGGTCATTTGCACAGGAGATCATCTCCCATCCGTCGTTCCGGCAAGAGAGGATTACGACTGACTTTCTCTCGAACTTCGCAGCGGATTGACAGGAAGGAAGCCATCAGCATCGACGTCGGTCGCTTAGTCTCATCTTTCATCCCTTGCGTCTCCGCGCGAGAAGCACAAGCATTTCCTCACGCCCGCTCGTTTCTCTCGCTCAAGACGCAGGGCTCGCTGAGAAGTCATCAATCTTCAATCCAGAGTCTTCAGTCTAGAATCCAACCATAATCCATACTCCCTCATCCTTCATTCTTGCATTTCAGGTGTTCGCTGCGTCTCTGCGCGAGAAATAGGCTTTTCCTCACGCCCGCTCGTTTCACTCGCTCAAGACGCAAAGCTCGCTGAGAAAGGCTTCAACTTCTGAGTTTCAAACCTCTTCTTTCCTTGCCTGTTTCTGCTGCCTGTCTGTGCCGATGAAGCAGACAGGCCTCTGCGTCTGCCTGTCCTTCAGACGTAGACAGGCCTCTGCGCCTCTGCGCCTCTGCGAGAGGACGCTTTTGCTCTTCCTCGTCACTCTTTACGCATCACTGCTTTCCACCTCTACGAGAAGCACAAGCTTCTCCTCCCGCCCGCTCGCTTCGCTTGCTCAAGACGCAGAGCTCGCTGAGAAAGATGGGAAAATAGGCAGATTGCTCGTGAATGGTGAATCGTGAATCGGAAAATGG
>JAYEFP010000101.1:0-2388 GCA_034715975.1 Candidatus Bipolaricaulota bacterium
GTGCCCTTCCGGTTCTTTGTATACATCCTCGGTCAAGAGGAGATACTGCGGGCAGGTCTCCCCACTTACGCGTACCCCATATGTGCGAGCGCGATGGATGATCTCTAACCCTTGTCTGGAACTCACGTGCACGATATGCAACCTTGCTCCGGTGTTTTCGGCAAGGGTGACTGCCTCCGCGATGGCCAGAACTTCGCAAATCGGAGGACGGGTTCTCGGATAGTGGGCCATCGATCCTTTCTGAGCCGGGGGGAGCTGCCGCAAGAGAGACTCGATTATCGAATCATCTTCCGCGTGCACCATCGCCACGCCGCCAAACTCGGAAATCTTGCGGAACGCATGGTAGAGTACAGCGGAGTCCGAGCGCTGCCCAAGCGATCCGTAAGCCATGTAGAACTTAAATGTTCTCACCCCGGCTTCTTGTGCTCGCTCGAATTCTTCTTCATGCCCAGGCTCCCAGCCGATCACCTCAGCGTGCAGGGCATAATCCACCACCGACGGTGCGGCCTCTTGCTTACGAGCTTCTATCTCTTCGGAAATTGAGGTCTTCGGGTCTCCGACAGTAAAGTCAATTATCGTCGTTACCCCACCGCACGCTGCAGCGATCGTCCCGCTTAGAAAGTCGTCGCTCGAATTGATTCCGTAGTTCTCAGCGGCCATGTGGGTATGGGCATCGATGACACCGGGGAAAACAAGCTTTCCGGATGCGTCAATTTCTTTCTTGCCAATAAGATTAACGCCCATAGTAGCGATCTTTCCCCCACTGACGACGAGATCAGCTTTGACAACCTCGTGTGGAGTAACAATGGTTCCGCCCCGGATCACAACGTCGTTCATCTGTCCACCCTCTCTGCCACAATCTGCAGCGCTTCGTGCGGGCAAGCGGAGGCGCACAGGCCACACAACCGGCAGGCCGACGGATCAACTTGCCGGGGACTTCTTCGTGCCTGGTACGGACATACCTGCACACATATTCCGCAATCTACGCAGCGCTCCTCATTTAGCACAAACGACGCTCTCTCTGCATCGATTGCTGTGGGTAGGCCCGAGTCGCTCCGCTCATACCCCCGCAATGAGGGGAGCGCCGCCCCGATCACGTCGTTCAGGCTACAATAGCCAAGTTCCTCCAATCTAGCAGAGAGCTTTTCCGCAAGATCGGAGAAGATCGTAACTCCGCGCAGGATAGCTAAACTGCAGATCCCAACGGCGTGTGCACCGGCCATCATCATCTCGACTATCTCATCGACATTCCAGATCCCGCCGGTGCCCACGATGGAGGCTTCCGCAGCAAGGGCGATCTCGGACACGATCCGCAGGGAGATGGGTAGGATCGCCTCTCCGGTCAGCCATCCGTAACCGCTTCCAAGAACTGGGGCACGCTTCTCCACATCGATGCGCAACGCCGGCCCGATCGAATCGATCGCGGTGATCACCTCTGCCCCGTTTGCCAGGCACGCACGCGCGATGTCGACCACATCGGGCCAGTTAGCGCTCACCTTGGCGAAGACCGGTATATCGACCTGCTGGACCGCTTCCCTAACCATAGGCAACAGAGCCTCGCCGTCGTAGGAGACGACCTCGAGTGCATCAGCGCCAGCACGCTCGATGGGACGCGCGAGCACGGCGACGTCTTGCAAAGCGAGGCCCAAACTCGCGATGACGATCGCTCCACCGTCCTTGGCGAGCGGTATCTCTCTCTCGATCCATTGCTCACAGAGTAGATCAGACCACTTCTCGCCATTGATGAGACCGTTTCCTACCTTGGCAATGTGGGGGACAGGATTAACAGCGGACACTCGACTGATTGTCTTGGTCACCACTGCTCCGGCTCCGGCTCGATGGGCGCGGAGGATCGCGTTGCCGTCGTAGGAGAGCGGACCGGATGCAAGAATAAACGGATTCTTGAGTTTAACTCCACCGATAGTTGTCTTGAGCTCTGCCATCTCTCACCCCACGCCCCACAGCCGCTGAGCTTGTGTTCTTGCTGCATGTCTCGCCTCTTCGATGTCCACGGTCAACAGCTCACCGTCGTTCATGAGAAGCCTTCCGTTCACGATCGACAGACGAACGTCGCTTCCACTACGGTAGAGAATTACCTGATCGAGAGCATTCTCTTGATTAAGAGGAGTATCAAGAGACAAATCAATTCCGATCAGATCAGCGAGCATTCCCGAAGCGATCTTCCCTGTATTTTGGATGCCGATCGCCTCCGCTCCCCAGGATGTGCCCATAGCAAAGACTGTCTTTGCCGGCATCACTCGCGGGTCGCGCAATGCACCCTTATGAATCAGGAACGCCGCGCGCATCACCTCGAATGAATCGTTGATATAGCCATCCGTACCAAGTCCCGGCCGTATCCCGCGAGAGATCATATCCGGAACCGGCGCG
>JAYEFP010000102.1:0-2383 GCA_034715975.1 Candidatus Bipolaricaulota bacterium
GTGGTTCCTCGCTGTTTTAAGTGGGTAGCTGAAGAAACTGTACTGAATAAAGCACCTCTCGCAAAGATGCAGACACAAGACGAGGAACGGCGAATGCGGAGCCCGAACGTTGGGAGCTGATAGCTGATTACTGATGGCTGAGATCGCATCTTGAGCGAGCACAGCGAACAGGCGAGAGAAAGGCTTTTGTCTCTCGGTAGAGTAGAGGAGCAGGTGACAACGTTTAGGCTTCGGCATACATCAGTTACAGGGTTTCCCCGTTGTGGCTCATTAGCCGCATGCCATGTATTGCGCCCTACTCCCCCCTCATCGAACCGGACATGCAGTTTTCCCGCATCCGGCTCTCCTGGAAACTCTCGCCGCAGACACTCGCAGAGAGTTGCGCGGATTAGAACTCTTCACAGATACACCAATCCAATACGGTCCAGGTGCTCGTAAAGCGTTCTCCCTTCCGGTGGACGGAAGGGCCGCTGGCTCCGCCGTCCAAGGTGGACGGCCATCCGACTTCGTACAAAGCTGTCGATCTCACGTAAGGCATCGCGTGAGTACCCAAAATTGAAGTAGTTGCTCCAACCACAAAGCTGCCGGTTCAGCTCCTTCACAAGAAGAGGCACTGGCTTGAAGCAGTTCCGGCTACTGGTCATCTCTCGTAACCGCGCCCGCTCCCTCGCCACCGACTTCTTGGATGGAAATACATTCAGGTATCGATGACCACGCCCTCTTAGGTCGCGATCATACCGAAATGTGTACCCAAGAAAGTCAATACTCTCTCCTTCTTCCTTCAGGTTCACCACTCGCGTCTTTTCACGGTTGATCTCTAGGTCCATCCAGCCTTCTAACTTCTCTTCGATCCACCTTTGTAACTGCTTCCCTTGGTAGCGCGCCATGACAACAAAGTCGTCAGCGTAACGCACCAGATGAGCGTTGGCCCAGCACGCTGGACCACCCGGTCGGTGAAATACCTTGTCAAACCAGTGCAGATAGATGTTCGCCAGCAACGGTGAGATCACCCCGCCCTGGGGTGTACCCCGATGGCGGTGCCTCTTACCTCCGCTACTGTTTCCACCTTTCCCTCCTGGTGACGCTTCCACCACCGGGGTCTTAAGCCACATGCGGATTAGCTTCAACACCGAACGATCGGCGATCCGCATCCGCAGGCAAGCCATTAGCTTCCCATGAGGGATTGAATCGAAGTACGCCTTCAGGTCGGCATCGTACACTGCGGTAAAACCTTGGAGAAGATTCTGGCGTATCACGTCCAATGCCTGGTGTGCTGACCTCCCCGGACGGAACCCATAGGAACAATCCTCAAAGTCCGCCTCGAAGATCGGCTCCAGAATCAGCAATGTCGCCATCTGTACCACTCGATCCCTTACCGTGGGGATACCCAGTGGCCGCTTCTTCCCATTCCCTTTCGCAATGTACACCCGCCGTACGGGCTGGGGTCGGTAGGTCTTACTGCGTAGCGACTCCTGAATCTCATCCAGAAATCCTTCCGGCCCGCCTTCGCGTTCGAGGATCGATCGAATCGTTACCCCGTCCACTCCCGGCGCACCCTTGTTCTTCCGCACCAATCCCCACGCTGCCCTCAGCGTGTCAGACCGATAGATCCGATCATACAACACGTAAAACCGGAACTTCGGCTCCTGCTTCGCCTTTTGACTCAGTTTCTGTCTCAGTAAAGAGAGTTTCTCCGGTAATGGAATCCGCTTCCCCAATCCCGCGGTCAGGGATTCCTCTACCCGTCTTCCCGTAGTGGAACTTTCGTTCAAGCGGCTCTCCTTTCATATCGACAGCTACATGTTTCCAGTCAGGCCCCTTCGCTCCACAGGCATTACCCCGCTTCCTCACTACTATGGACCTGTCCGACTCCCGTCCAGGACCACACTTGGGTTATGTCTTCCCCAAGAATGGTGGGATCTCTCCCTCACCTGTCGGGTCTCCCAGGTTCCTCAACCGATCTTTCAGTACGCGCCGCCCCCAACCACCCCGGAGAGCCCGACGACTGCTTGTGCCTGTTCCTTCGTCGTCGACACTAGGCTTCACCACCTCTGGCAGGTTGGCCGCTCTCACTTAGCGTAACGAGGCCGAATCGGGTTCGCTTGCGCTACGGCTCGCACTTTCGCCAACTCAAGGCTTCGCCAAGTCGGATTACTCCGACCCGCGCTTGAGTGGCTACACGTCAAACAGGCTATTCACATGGTGGACACCTCCCGTCCACAAGATCGGCCAGGCTTAACCTGGCGCACCAAAGAACGGTAGAGTAGAGGAGCAGGTGACAACGTTTAGGCTTCGGCATACATCAGTTACAGGGTTTCCCCGTTGTGGCTCATTAGCCGCATGCCATGTATTGCGCCCTACTCCCCCCTCATCGAACCGGACA
>JAYEFP010000103.1:0-2382 GCA_034715975.1 Candidatus Bipolaricaulota bacterium
ATAGCAACAAAAGTGCCCTTTTGTTGCGTCAAATGTCTGAGCGGTCCTTGCCTTTCTCGGCTATCGTCAGGCCGAAGGAGGATGAGATGGCGCTCGAAATTACGCAGGAAGACTTCATGTCCCCGGAGCAGGTTCTGGCGTTGAAGGAACACTGCCGTAAAATGGCACGGCTGGCGAATGCGGATGCACGGCGGAACCCGATTCGCGATTGGGCGATCCTTCACGTGGCACTCGACGCCGGTCTTCGCGTGTCGGAGATCTGCGATCTACGCATACGCGATGTCATTCTCGATAACGGGAGCGCTTCCGTCATCGTACGCAACGGCAAAGGGAACAAAAAGAGAGGGGTAAAGATCGGCAAGTCACTGCGCGATCATCTGGAAGAATTCATCATGTGGAAGGAGAGAAGCGGCGAATCGACGGCTGTTCGCGCCCCTTTGTTTATCTCCTCCCGGTCAGGGCGCGCTCTAACTCGCACAGCCGTCTATCGGATTTTCAAGGCAAACGCTTCGCATGTTGGGATACCAACTCGTTTCTCGATTCATTCCTGTCGCCACACCTATGCCTCTCTCCTGTATCGAGCGTCAAAGTACAACATTCGTCTCGTGCAAAAGCAGCTCGGGCACAGCTCCATCCAGACGACGCAGATCTATGCTGACGTGCTCAGTAGCGATGCGGCCGTCGCCGTGGACAACCTACCGCAATAAGAAGATCCCAATAGAGGCAACTTCCACTTTACGCCGCACAGATAGCTACCTTGGGGTAACCGATGCGGCACTCCTCATGGTTGTATCACAAAGAGCGCACTTGGATCTCGACAATCCATTCGATACTCACTATAGTCGTAATGTTTGTGGAACCGAATAAGGAAGCCGCGCATGGGAAGGCCTACATATGGCTCAGGATCGCCCCAAATGGATCATGAGAATGAACCGTGCGCGTCTTGGCGTACTGCTTCTCCCAGCATTCTTAGCCTTCAGCGTATCAGCACTGGCATCGCCACAGATCGATGTTTCCCTAGGTTTCTCTGGCTACTTCGTCCCTGCGAGGATGGCCCCTCTGCGTATCTCGCTTGTCCGGCCTGGAGCCTGCTTTCTCCGGTTCGGTGCATATCGTGGAGCAGGTCGGTAACGCGTGGCGTGGCAGGCTAGAAGCTCGGTTTGCCTACCCATTAACGGCGCTTCCCGAATCTACGAAGACACAATCCCTATTTACGACTTCTCGCAACCCCTTCGCATTTCGCTCCTCGATGAGGAAGGGCGTGTTATCGCCCAAAGCGAGGTCCATTGCGCGATAAGTGGCTAAAGGAGCCATTCATCGTCACAGCAGGAGACTTTCCTGCTCCGGTCACGCCGGATACCGTCCAAGTCGACGAGACTCATCTCCCTACAAAGTGGCTCTCCTATGATGGTGTAAGGTCTTTGTGGATTGGGCGGACGGTTGGCGACCTAACTGCAGCGCAGGAAGAAGCGATTTATCGCTGGACAAGCGCGGGTGGAATAACGGTGATCTTTACAGGAAGGGACTTCTTCCGGCTGGATTCGCCACTCGTAAGAGACATAATCCCATTTACAAATCCACGTATTACAGACGGGAAGGACCTTGTCGGTGACTTGCGCTCTGGCGCGGAAGTTGTCCTGCGCGGCTCCACAGGCGAACTGCTTCTTGTTACCCTCGACGTATTCTCCCTTTCCGAGGCACAGCACACACAACTAGCGGACCTCGTTCCGTCTGCCGCGCTCGTGGATCTGAGCAATGTAACAGCGTCAATGCTGGTACAGATCCCCCTTACACTCTCCGGGTACCCAACTGCTATCGCCATCGTCGCCGTTCTACTGACTGCGGTTGTGGTGGTCTTCTCGCGCGAGCACAGCGATCTTAGAAGGGTCACCTTCCTACTGGCGGTTGTCATTGCTTGCTCCCTTTGATCTGGTTTCTATGCAAACCAGGCCAAAGCGTTATACGATATATATACGATACAGACGCTCTTATCGATCCAACAGACACTCGGTTATACAGTAGATGCTTATGGATTAGTCCACCTTGAAAGCGGAATAGATTCCGCGTTGCCCAAAGTGAGGGTCAACGATTGGATGCTGCAGTCGCTCCCGCGTGATCTGAATGGGAAGTGTCCCACTGATTGTTAAAACTTGACGATGGCCTCAGACAGCTGTAAAGCTGTCGAAAGAAATAGAAAAAGGAGGCCACCGTATGGATAAAGGTAGCGTTTTACAGGCGCTTAGTCAAGTGAGCGCAGAGGAAGCAGGAGAGGTATTCCGCAAATATCTACGGGGAGCAACCCTTGAGATGCTGGTTGGAGTAATGGTTCAGGGGGTGTAGTAACGAGGTTTGTGGTACTACACCCCCCAGGGAGGTGACAGA
>JAYEFP010000104.1:0-2379 GCA_034715975.1 Candidatus Bipolaricaulota bacterium
AGGTGGCACGGACTGCAGCAGCGAGGAAACTCCTGCTCATCGCCCATACCGTCTACAAGACCGGTGAGCTTTACCACCCGCCCGTCAATCAGGGGACTTGACAATCAATACAGTATCTGTCCCCTTTAACTCACTGGGTTAAGCGGTCTTCTCCCGCCAAGGACTGAAAGGACGTTGTCAACGGCGATTTTGGCCATTTTCCGACGTGTTTCAACAGTGGCGCTCCCGATATGGGGAGCGAGGACGACCCGTTCTTTAAGCCTAAGCAACCCCGGATGGATCTTAGGTTCTCGTTCGTAGACATCTATCCCGGCCCCGGCAATTTCGCCTGATTCGAGCGCCCACAAGAGCGCTTCCTCATCGACCACCGGACCGCGAGCGACATTCACCAGGATCGCGGTATCCCTCATTAGACGGAAGGCATCTTTGTTGAATAGGTGACGCGTTTCTTCGGTGAGTGGCGTGTGCACGCAGACAAAGTCGCTTCTCTGAAGTAATTCATCAAACGGAACATGATGTGCCCCAAGTTCTGCTTCGGCTTCTGTACTGCGATGCCTATTGTCGTACAGAACATTCATACCAAAGCCCAAATGCCCACGGCGGGCAACAGCCGTGCCAATCCTTCCCATTCCCACAATGCCGAGCGTCTTACCGAACACCTCACTACCCAGGTGCTCCTGCAACAGCTCCCACCCGAGGAACTTGCCCGCGCGTACGTACTCATCGGCCTCCACGATTCGCCGCGCGGCTGCAAGTAGTAGGGCAAAGCTGAGATCGGCGGTCGTCTCGGTCAGGGCACCCGGCGTGTTTGTGACGATAATGCTGCGTGCGTATGCAGCAGGGACATCGATGTTGTCATAACCGACGCCAAGATTGGCAATGATCCTGATGTGCGGTGCAGCGGCGATCACCTGTGGGTCGATTTGGTCAGAGAGAAGGCAAATCAACGCATTGGCATCACCGACGTTACGTAGCAGATCATCACGCGATATCGGCCCTTCCTGATCGCGCATCGTCACATCATGCCCGGCGGCGCGCAGTCGCCCTATCTCATCTGCAAACACGCGACAGGATACGTAGATCTTGGCCACTACTCTCCCCTTGGTATTGCTGCCCGCGCCAACTCATCGCAGCGTTCGTTTTCCTCGTTTCCGGCATGCCCCTCCACCCAATGAAAGGCAACATCGTGGCTAGCGACGAGGCGATCAAGCTCCCGCCACAGGTCGACGTTCTTCACTGGCAGGAGACGCTTCCCACTACGCCGCTTCCAGCCGTTTTTCTTCCAGTTACTGATCCACTCGGTGATTCCCTTCTTCACGTAGGTAGAGTCGGTGAACAGGTCCGCTTGAGAGCGCGAGTGCAGTGCCTTCAACGCCTCGATAGCCGCGGTGAGTTCCATACGGTTGTTCGTGGTCTGTGGGTCACCACCGGAGATCTCCTTGCGGTGCTCCCCGCTCAACAGCACCGCTCCCCAGCCGCCCGGACCAGGGTTTCCGCTGCATGCTCCATCGGTGTAGATTATCACTTTGTTTGCCATGTTTAGGTGTGTGTCCTATTGGATCATACTTCCCGCGCCAGACGCGCCAACAGCTCTTTGGGGATGAAGGCGATTGTCTCCTTGTTCGCATCCTGCCCAACGAAGACTATTCCTATTGCTTGCAGCTCTCCAATGGCAGAGTCAGGAAAATAGTGTTTCCAATCGATGCTATCATCCTTCGTGCTTCCAAACATATCCTCAAGCTTGGCCGAGGGCGCGCTTCCGCCAACACTACGGAGGAACGCCAAGACTTCCATGGCTTCATCGGATATCTCCTCCCAGATGTTCTCTTTCGGATCCTGTAAGTGATTGGCGATCATCTGCGCAATCTCAGCCTTTCGCATGATTCCGTAGGAAAGCTCGTGCCAGTATGTGATCCCGATCAGGTTGTCCTTGGTCAGGTTCTGCAGAGTCATCACCAGCGGCATCTGTGGATCAACAGGTTGCCTGAGATAGCGTGCCCTGCGCCTCTTCTCAAGGGTGACACTGTTATCTCTCCAAGCCTCCATGCCGGCCACCATGTCGAGTAAATGCCCTAGGTTCTCATCGCCCGGCCGCAGGGAAATGAGTTTCTTGAACTCTTCTTTGGCAGCCGGAAAGTTCCCCTCGAATATATGTAACTGACCAAGAGTTCGGTAATAGAGTGGGAGTAGGCCTGCGTCAAGATCTTCGATGGGCAATTCGGATATTAGATCTTGCCCCTTTTTAACCTGTTCCAGCTCTAGAACGTAGACCGCCGCCAGGTTAACGATTGCTGTTGGGCTTCCCGTTAGCGCAACAGCCTTCTCCAAGAGGAGGGCTCCCTCCTCTGCGCGATCAGTGTTGCAGCAGATATTGGCTAA
>JAYEFP010000105.1:0-33365 GCA_034715975.1 Candidatus Bipolaricaulota bacterium
GTGTATACGGCACCGATGGTCGATTCCTGTGCCGGACAGAATGTCTGCATTACCCTCGTTGCGACCGACAACTGCGGTGCACAGGGTAGAGATTCCTTCATCCTACACATCAACAACGTCAACCGTCCGCCGATCATCAGTGCGGGTAACGACATCGTTGTCGATGAAGGTGTAACGATCCAGCTCTGCGCAACCGCGTCCGATCCGGATGGAGATGCTCTCAAGTGCCACTGGAGCATCCCTTACGGTAAAGGTCTGCTGAACGACCGGATGCTCCTAAGTCCGGTGTTCACAGCTCCGCTCACCGGTGCCTGCGAAGGCGAGGACATCGTCCTTATGCTGACGGTCATCGATAGCTGCGGTGCGAGTACGGAGGACAGCGTGACTATTCATGTGCGCAACGTGAACGCGTCACCGATCGTCGAACTCGGTCCGGGCTTCTCGATGAAAGAAGCGACTGCATGCATCCTGCACGCGGTCGCCACCGATCCGGAATGCGGTCCGCTCACCTACTACTGGGCGGCCTCTGCTGGCACCTTCGACGATGCCTTCTCCGCCATGCCCTGCTTCACAGCGCCTCTTGTTGGTCCTTGTGAAGGGGAGAACGTCTCCGTCAGTTTAACGGTGACCGACACATGCGGAGCGAGTACATGCGATTCATTTATGATTCACGTCGAAAACGTGAACACACCTCCAGTCGTCAAGGCGGATCCGTAAGGATCCGAGAAACAGAAGCGACGTTGGCTGATCTGCTCCGCCTATTCGTAGGCGGAGCAGATTGCTTCTTCTGGCACTCCAAAGATCACAGTTCTTTGCGCTGATCACTTGTCCCTTGCTCGTTTCTCTAGCCATTGCTTAAATGAACGCTGGCTTTCGCCGGAGGCCCTTCCGAACACCAAGTTCTCCACACTGATATCTTCATCGAGGTCTGGCCAATGAATACCTTCCCCATTTCCTATCAGCCGCCAGGTATTGCGCTCCACCGGTGTACCATGCAACAGGCGCGGATACCAAGTAAGTGGTATAGAGATAGTACGTCCATCGCTCAACTCGACTGTAAGCGCATCTTCTGTAATAGTGATATTTCGGGTGCTAGCTACTTGCACTACCTCAGTTTTCAAAGTATTCATTCCACCTCCTCTGAAAGGCCTCTTGATTTTCCTCCACAAGTTTCCGAATTCGATTAAGCTCCTTACCACTAACCCCTCTACTACTTTGCAATCTAACGGGGTCGAGCCAGAACTTTGCCACCTTATCATCCCTTTCGACGTGTACATGAGGAGGCTCATTACGATCCCCGGCGTAGAAGAAGAATCTGTAAGGCCCGATTTGTACTAGCGTTGGCATACTTTTCTCCCATCCATTACGGCCGCATCAGCATGGTACACCTGTTTCTGTTCCGTTGTCAACTGCTTCCAGCATGCGATGTTTCTAGCCTAGCATACCCGTGTCAGCCGCCGCTAAGCCCGCTCTTCTTGGAACAAGGCACAGATAACCTCCCCCGGCGGACACTCGTGCTGCGTGAGTGATTTCAGGACGGCCTCTCCTATCGGGTTCTCTCTTACGAGTGCGTGCGCCACATGTAGGTGCAGGCACTTGATCCGCGTGAAGTCTGCTATTCCACCAATGCCTCGCTCTAGCAGTGCATGCAACATTGCATTCTCTTCAAGAAACGCGATATCGTCACGCGAAAGGAGACGCATGCGCTCTTCAATGTAGGAACGATGTGCGCGCGCTAGTCGCGCGGCGAGATTTGGATCACGACGGACCTCCTCTTCGAGCCGACCGATCATTCCATCCGCCTCAAGAGACGCGATCACGCGTGAAAGAAACGGGCAGGTGAGCCAGTACAGGGTCGGGAACGGTTTGCCATCTAGTAGCGGATAGACGGTCACTACCTGCGGATAGCCGTGCACACAGCGCTTGGATATCGCCACCAAACCGCGCGGTGGACGCCCAAGCTGGCGAGCAATGATTTTCGTATCTTTTAGCGAGACAGGTTCCATTCGTCACTCTCATACTTGTCGATTTGCAGTCGCTTGGCACATTTCAACTCTTCCTCGGTGTAGCTTCCTTCTCGCAGTTCTTGGTCCATGCCGTCAGCAAGCTCCTCATTTAGCGTCCGGGTAAGGATTTCCAGCCTGATGCCAGAAGTTATCTGCGATAGGCAGGCGACCGACCTGGGATGGGACGCGACGAAATCGGGTTTGTACGATTTGTGCATGGCAAGGAGGACGCTGTCGATCGGAACATGGGATGGGAAGACGAGAAGTGTCGTGTGATAGAGGAGGATACTTCCTCTTCTTGCCTGTGCTGCTCCCGCAATCTTCTTCTCGCCGATCAGGAGAGTGTTCCCTTCCACGTTGGCATCGATACCAATTTCTGATAACGCACTTACAATCATCCCTCCGATCGCAGTGTAGGCTCCAGAGACGGTGCCAAGGTGTCTTCCGTCTCTTAGAAACAGCGACAGGTTCAGGTTCCCCGGGTAGTGATAAACGGCTCCGCCCCCGCTGATGCGGCGGCGCACAGGGATGGAAAGATCTCGCAGGTGAGCAAGGTCGACTTCGCTTCTGGCCGACTGTGACCTTCCGATGATCACGGATCTCTTGTTCACCCATATGCGGAGGATGTCGTCCGTCCCATCTCCTATGCCTGCGAAAAGCGCCTCTTCAAGAGCCAGCCCGAGTGCAGGGTCTATCGGGTTAAGGTCAACGATCAGTCGGAGCATGCGGGAATTGTCTGCGCAGCATGGTACGAGCTTCGCACGAGCGGCCCGGATATGACGAAGCAGAACCCAAGATCACGTGCTTCATCCGCGAGTGATGCGAATTCATCCGGATGGACGTAGCGTACAAGCGGTGCTGCATTATGCGATGGCTGGAGGTATTGACCGAGCGTCAGCGCCCTTACGCCTGCTTCACGCAGATCGCGTAGGGTATCAATCACCTCGCTTCGTTTCTCACCAAGGCCGAGCATGAGGGAGCTTTTGGTGATCGTAGTAGGCGAGATCTCTCTTATGCGTGCAAGGACGCCCATTGACTGGTCGTAACCAGCGCGCGGATCACGGAGTCCGGGGGAGAGCCTGCGCACGGTCTCGATGTTATGGCCAATGACGTCGGGAGCACTGGCAATGAGCGTACGCAAGGCTTCATCACTCCCGGAGAAGTCGGGGATGAGCGCCTCGACCTTGATCTTAGGTGAACGTCTCTTGATCTCAGCGATTGCCGCCGCAAACAGGGAGGCTCCTCCGTCCACAAGGTCATCCCGATCGACGGATGTCAGGACAACGTAAGCGAGGTTGAGATCGGCGATTGCGTCGGCCACTCTCGTTGGTTCATCCTCATCGATCACACCGTGTGGGTTCCCGGTGGGAACGGCGCAGAAACGGCACGCTCGCGTGCATACACTCCCAAGGAGCATGAACGTCGCCGTCCGCGCTCCCCAGCATTCAGCCGCGTTCGGACAGCGTGCCGCCTGGCACACGGTGGTCAGGTGATGCTTAGAAAGCACGTCGCGCACTGCGTGCATTCCCGCTGCTTCTGCTGCGGTGTGGGCTCTTACCTTTAACCACGCTGGGCGATCAGTCATCGATATTCCTCCAGTACTTATCCGGATCCTCTGCCACGATCTCCCAACCGAAGATCACTTCCATGTGCTCTAGCAGCCGCTGCGTGACATCTTCCATCGTTATCGGCTCCGAGACGAGGTCAACGAGGGAGGCCATTTCAATCGGAAGACCGCACGGGTTGATCATGGCAAAGTGGTCCTTGTTGACATCGACATTGAATGCCAGGCCGTGTTGCGTTACCCAATGGCGAACGGAGACGCCGATCGAGGCGATCTTGCGTTCCCCGACCCAGACCCCGGGATAGCCCGCGCGGCGTGCAGCTTCCACCTTGTAGTCCGCGCATAGATCGATCATCGCCTGCTCAAGGGACGCAATGTAACGTTTGATGTCACGCCCGTAATCGCGCAGGTCGATTATCGGGTAACAGACGAGTTGGCCCGGACCATGGTAGGTGATGTCGCCGCCCCTCTCGATCTCGTACACCGGAATCCCTGCTCGTTTCCTCTCCTGCTCTGACACGCGGATATTGGTTTGTGAGCCGCTTCGCCCGATGGTGAACACTGGATCGTGCTCCACCGTGATCAGAATATCATCGATCTCGCCTTGACAGCGCATTTGGTGCAGCCGCTGCTGCAGGGCGTAAGCGCTGGCATAATCGGTTCGCCCAAGCGCAAGGTGAATAACGCGTTTCATGCTAGGAGGAAAGCTCCGCCAGTCGATCACCGACACGTGCTTTCTCCCCTGCTTTGCGTAGGATGTGCTTGATCCGTCCTGCGACAGAGGCATCGACGATAAACGTGGTCTTCTCCGTTTCTACCTCCACGAGGTCGTCGCCTACCGCGAAAGCTGCTCCCTCGCCCTTCAGCCACTCCACAATTGCTACCTCATCCACTTCGCCCAAATCAGGCAAGTGAAGGTAGTTGTCATCTCTTCCTTCCATCGATCTCCTCCTCATGGCCAGCAGTCGGTCAACACGAGTTTCTGATGAGGATACTAGCAGATTGAGGCTTGCCTTTCATCTTGCCCCGTTATCCGCAAGCGCGTATAGTAGATTGCGCTTGGTCACGCTTCGGTTCCTGCGCGCCGCGCTTGGTCACGCTTTGGTTCCTGCGCGCAAGGATCAGGCATAGCGAGCCACAATGAGGGAGTGCTGATGCAAGTAGTCAAGGAAAGCGACGAGCGCCTGCAGGGCATGATACAGGCGCTTCTTGAAACAGGTGGGACGCTCATCTTCCCCACTGACACGGTGTACGGGATAGGCGGGGGCCCGTGGGACGAGCGTACGCTTGCGCAGGTGCGCAGGATGAAGGGCCGCGTGGTTTCACAACCATTTACCCTTCACCTGCCTTCGATTGAGGCGATCGAGCGCTTCGCGCATGTCGATGAGTGTA
The DNA here is from genome assembly GCA_034715975.1 of Candidatus Bipolaricaulota bacterium. Taxonomy (GTDB): domain Bacteria; phylum Bipolaricaulota; class Bipolaricaulia; order UBA7950; family UBA9294; genus M55B144. The sequence continues at coordinate 4,963 of JAYEFP010000105.1, forward strand.
TGCAACGAGTACTGGCGCGCTTCCTTCCCGGGCCAATAACGTTTATCCTCCCTGCCACCAAGGATGCCCCTCCGGCTACGGTATTGAAAGGAAACGTGGGAATTCGCGTGCCAGCGCACCCATTCTTTCAATTGACAATGCGCGAGCTTGATCGGCCTCTCTTTGGAACGAGTGTCAATCGCGCGGGGGAGGCCCCGCTTCATAGTATCGAGATGATGATCGAGCAGTTCTCCGGGGTTGATCTCCTCGTTGAGGGAGAGACGTGCACGGGCGTCCCGCCGGGGACAGGCGTCCCATCAGCCATTGTCGACCTCACAACCGATCCTCCCCAGGCACTGCGCGGAAAGCTTCCCAAGGATCTGATGTGACCCGTCTATCCGCGCTTGCTCTCCTTTCGATAACTGTCATTTGGGGCTGGACGTTCGTTCTTGTGAAGCAGGGGGTGTCGGAGGTTGGTCCGCTTTCTTTTCTCGCCGCTCGTTTTGGCGTTGCGTTCCTCGTCCTGGCAATACCGTTGCACGGGACACTACGACGCATCGACCGCCGCTCTCTCATTCGTGGGTCGGCGGTGGGCATAGCGCTATTCCTTGGGTATCTGTTTCAAACATGGGGACTGATGTACACAACAGCGACGAAGAGCGGCCTGCTCACCGGTCTGTCGGTGGTAATAGTACCAATCGTCGCATCCATCTTGCTGCACAGGCGCGTGCAGTTGACGGTGTGGTTGGGGGCTCTGTTCGCCTCGGGAGGACTGTTCCTCCTTGTTGCGGGCAACGGTCAGTTTGGAGCGATGAACAAGGGTGACGTGCTCACTCTCGCTTGTGCCGTTAGCTTTGCATTGCACATCATCCTTGTCGATCGTTTCGTGCGTCGCAGCGACTATCGCCAGCTTCTTCTCGTGCAGGTAGGCGTTGTTAGCCTGTTGAGCCTGATCGGAGCACTAGCCGTGGAGCGGAGTGTTCCCGCTCTCTCCGGTTCTCTTATCGAGGGGATACTGGTGACGGGCGTTCTGGCTACGGCTGTGGCATTTTACGTGCTGAACCGATTCCAGTCATCTTCCACGGCTTCGTACACGGCGATCATTCTCACTATGGAGCCTGCCTTCGCTGCTCTGTTTGGCTTTCTCTTGTTGGGGGAAACAATGGGCCCCTCTCAATGGATGGGAGGCGCGATGATCCTCATGGGAATGGCGATTCCATCTATCTGGAAGCAGCCTGCATAGGGAGTGTTTGCCTCTGTGGTGCCGGACCCACTATAATGTTTCCATGGTGAAGAGAGATGACTAACGCTCCTGACATTCTCACGGCGTCGCGGGGTGTGATTGCTGCACTCATAATTGTACTTGGTCTTGTTGGTCCACGCGCACTCGGCTGGGTCATCTTCCTCACGATGATAGGATGGACCACAGACATTCTTGACGGCCGTCTCGCCCGCCGTCAACACAAGGGGCCAACATGGATAGGAGAGCATGAGTTTGCCTTTGACATGATGATGGTCTTCGCTGCCTTGTGCTACCTTGTGATGGCCGGCTTTGTCCCCGTCCTGCCAGCGGGGATCTACGTAACTGTGGCACTTCTGTTCATCATTCTATTCCAGTCGAAGTCGGTTACAATGTCATTTGCCTTCCCCTTGGTTGCACTTCCGCTCATCGTCGCCTACGTTCGCTCCCCGAGTGCTGCCTACATCTATATTGCGTGGATCGTGCTCGCCCTCCTCTACGATTGGCGACGATTCTTCGGTGTGGTGCGGGAGTTTATCGAGAACATCAAGAAGTTGTACCAGCGCTTCAGCACAGATTAGAAGAGGCGATCGCTTTGTTCCTTCCCTAGATGCTTGTACGCACGCTCAGTGGCGATGCGTCCTTGGGGAGTACGCTGAATAAACCCCTTCTGCAGCAGATAGGGCTCTACCATGTCGGTGATCGTGTCCTTCTCCTCCGAGAGGGAGGCAGCCAATGTGTCCAGGCCGACCGGTCCGCCGCCGAACTTGACAACGATCGCCTGCAATAGAGCACGATCGAGCGTATCCAATCCGACCTCGTCGATCCGCAGCAGGTCAAGGGAACGCCTTGCCGTTTCCTCATCTATCTGTCCGTCTCCTTTGACCTGTGCCACGTCGCGGGTGCGGCGGAGTAGGCGAACAGCGATGCGCGGTGTCCCGCGTGAACGCCTGGCCAGCTCGTGTGCACCATCCTCTGCAACTTCTACTCCAAGGAGCTTCCCCGCGCGAATGATGATCTCTTGCAGCTCCTCTACCTGGTAGAAGGCGAGGCGAAATGCCACTTCGAACCGATCGCGCATCGGTGCCGATATCAAACCGGCACGGGTGGTGGCCCCGATGAGCGTGAACGGGGGGAGGTCGATGCGCAGCGATTGAGCGTTCGGTCCCTCTCCAAGGATGATGTCTATTTTGTAGTCCTCCATCGCTGGGTAGAGGATTTCCTCAACATTCCTGCGCAAACGATGAATCTCATCGATGAAGAACACATCGTGTGGTTTGAGGTTGGTCAGGATCGAAGCGAGGTCGCCCGCTTTCTCAATTGCCGGCCCAGAGCTTGTACGAATGCTTACCCCCATCTCCGTGGCAATTATCTGCGCAAGTGTGGTCTTTCCCAGTCCTGGTGGGCCGTGCAGCAAGACGTGGTCGAGAGGCTCCTCGCGCCCCTGTGCTGCAGCGATGTAGATGTGTAGCTTCTCCTTGATCTCCTCCTGACCGATGAAGTCGTCGAGTCGTGCAGGGCGCAGGTTTACGAGGGAGGGTTCATCTGCGGCTTGAAGTTCAATGGTTCGCTCGGTCGGCATTATGAGTAGATCTTACATGAGGGGAATCGTGCCGGTCAACTGCGAACGGATCTCGGCGGCTACTGATGGCTCATACTTGATGGCTGATAGCTGATAGCTATTCTGTTATCATCTGGCTACCATGTCTGGAACCAGGGAAGCAAAGAGTGTCGTTGCGATCGGAACATTCGATGGAGTCCATCGAGGGCATCAGGTCATGCTTGCTTTGTTAAATCAGATTGCCACAAAACAGGGCTTGCAACGGGTGGCGTACGCATTTATCTTCCCGCCGCGTCTTGCTGTAAGGGGAGAGACACGAGGGCTCCTCCTTCCCGAGGAAATCAAGGTGACTCTTCTTAAGCGATACGTTGATCGTGTGGAGAGGGTTAGCTTTGCAGATGTTTCCGGGATCTCTCCTGGCGTGTTCGTGCGCGATGTGCTAATTGAAAAGCTTGCTGCACGCGCCGTTGTGGTCGGGCAGAGCTTTCGCTTTGGGCATGATCGAGCGGGCGATCTCTCCTTGCTGCGAGCGATCTGCGAGAGGGAATCGGTATCTGTTGCCGCTGTTCCGCCTGTTGTTGTCGATGGATCTCCGGTGAGCAGCACTCGCATTCGCCACCTTATTTCCACTGGAATGATCGAAGACGCGGCCGTCCTCCTTGGCCGTCCTCCCCTCCTCGTGGGACGGGTTGTTCACGGCGATCGTCTGGGAAGAAAGCTTGGTCATCCCACTGCAAACCTGTCGATCGATGAACAAATCCTCCTTCCAAAGGAGGGGCTGTATCTTGTGCAGGCCTTCTGGAATGGCAATCAGTCATCCGGTCTTCTCTACGTTGGCAAGCGCCCGACGGTGAATGGAAGTGACCGCCGGTGCGAAGTGCATCTGTTTAAGGAAGACGATCGCTCAGGTTTGGAAGACCTGGTTGTGACTGAGAATCTATACGGAAAGACACTGGAGGTACATATCTTGCGGAGGGTGCGAGATGATCGCTCTTTCCTATCGCTTGCTGAACTGCAACAGCAAATGGAGCGTGATGTTGAGGGTGCTCGCGTGTTGTTGACTACATCCGATTGGCCGGAAAAGCCGATCGTTACTTGAAAACAGATAGATACGGAATTACCATTGTCCTGGAATGATAACATTAGGTATAGATACGTCTGCGGCTGAAGGCGGAGTGGCGTTGTGCAAAGACGACGAAACGCTGACGGAACTAATGATGGAGTCTCCTCTGCAGCATGCAGAGGAGCTTGTGCCGTTGATTGATGAGGCTCTCGATCGCTGTGAGTTGGAGACTTCTGATGTCGATCTTGTGAGCGTGAACAGCGGGCCGGGATCATTTACTGGCCTAAGGATCGGATTGGCGACGGCAAAGGGTATATGCCAAGCAGCGAAGATTCCCCTCGTGGGGATTGACGGGTGGCGGATGTTTCGCGAGCGGGCCACATCGGCTGTCGACGCACGTATGTGCGTTGTGATCGAGAACCGGCGCGACCTGTACTACGTACAGTGGTTTGTTGGCGAGACTCCCATGCATGAGGCGGCGGTGCTATCCGGAGACGAAGTGGTAAAGAGGATCTGTGCAGAGAAGAGGTCAGTGCACGTGGTCGGAAGCGGTGTAGCCGGGTTGCGTCAGCGTCTGGTGGGATGCCGTGTAGCAGAGCACTGCGCAGCAAAGCGTTGCTTTGTTGACTGTGCTCCCGAGAACCTGAACCGGCAGTCTCCGGCAACGATCGCCCGCCTCGGAGCACGGAGGTTCTTGCAGGATCAGCTCTATGATCTTGAGCCGGTGTACGTTGAGCCTGTATTGGCAAGGATAAGCAAGGAATCTTAGAAGAGGTGAGTTCAATGTCTCAAGTTTGCGATATTTGTGGGAAGCGGCCATCGGCTGGAAATCAGGTAAGCCACTCCATGCGTCATACGCGGCGCATGCGGATGCCAAACATCCAGCGCGTACATGCGTACGTTGATGGAAAGAAGGTCTGGATCAATGCATGCACTCGTTGTATCAAGTCGGGGAAGGTTAAGAAGGTTGTCTGATGCGATGCTGAAGAATTCCTCGTTGACCAAGATGAGGGATTAACAAAAACTGGGTGGTTCGATGTCAGTAGAGACTGGAGAGACGGTCATCGGAAGAGTTGTTGAGGTGACCGAGCGAGGGCTTGTCGTATCCCTGTCCGATGAGAATACTGGCATTGCACCTCCTTGCGCTTCATTATCGATCGAAACGATGATGGAGCGGTTTTCTTCTGGCGCGCAGGTGCGTGTCTTAGTTGGCGTGCAAGGCGAGAATGGCAGCTATGCCCTATCCATACAACAGAAGCCTGTGGATGCCGATATAGCCGAATTCGACCAGGAGTTTGCACGCCTGAATCACGAACTAACCAACTACTCTTCCCACACTATTACACCAGTCCACTCCTCACCGGAGAGTCCATCAATCGAAGAGAAAATAGAAGAGTGGATCGCCAAGGCTGAACGGTGCCTTGCACGCTTGCACAAGAACCGTGGCAAGCGGCTTAGCGAGGAATTCTACAATAACAAGCAATAGAACGGAGGTCACCGTGCCAAGAGGGATGGTTGTGATCGACAAGGAGCGCTGCAAGGGATGCGGGTTGTGCATTGCTGCATGTCCACATCAGGTGCTCGCCTATTCGGGAGAACTCAATCACAGTGGGTACAACGTAGTGCATATGGAACAACCAGAGGCGTGCGTTGGGTGTGCATTCTGTGCCCTGACGTGCCCCGATGTCGCGATTGAGGTCTACCGAGAGAAGGTCGCCGCTTGACAAGCTACTGCCCAAAGGGTTGTGTTAGGAGGAGATGATGGGAGAGAAGGTTTTGATGAGGGGAAACGAGGTGATTGCCGAGGCAGCGATACGCGCTGGTTGCCAGTGCTATTTCGCCTACCCGATCACCCCGCAAGCCGAGCTTCTGGAGCATATGGCGGAGCACATGCCCCGACTGGGGCGCACATTTGTGCAAGCGGAGAGCGAGTTGGCAGCGATCAACATGATCTACGGAGCTGCTTCCGTCGGAGTGCGAACGATGACTTCTTCTTCTTCGCCTGGGATCAGCTTGAAGCAGGAAGGGATCTCTTATCTTGCTGGATCGAGCCTCCCCGCGGTGATTGTCAATATCGTACGTGGAGGCCCAGGGCTGGGTGATATTGCTCCATCGCAGTGTGACTACTTCCAGGCAACAAAAGGAGGAGGACACGGGGACTACCATATGATCGTCCTCGGCCCATCCACTGTTCCCGAGGCGGGAACGCTGACGATGCTTGCCTTCGATCTTGCCGATAAGTACCGCACGCCAGTGATGATCCTCGCTGATGGGATGCTCGGGCAGATGATGGAGCCGGTTGAGCTTCCCGAGCCGATCGACATCGCATCGCTTCCGAAAAAGGACTGGGCAACCACCGGAGCCAAGGGACGCGATCCGAACATTATCCTCAGCTTCGATCTCGATCCGGAGGTTCTCAAGCAGATGAACCTCGATCTGCAGCGCCGCTACCGCGAGATCGAGAAGAGTGAGGTGCGCTACGAAGAGGTGCAGACCGAGGATGCTGATATCGTGATCGCCGCCTATGGCACGACTGCGCGCATTGCTAAGACGGTCATCCGCGTGGCGAGAGCGGAGGGAATCAAGCTTGGGCTGTTCCGCCCAATCACCCTGTGGCCATTCCCGTACGAACCGCTGAAGAAGCTCTCTGATCGTGTGCAGACCGTCCTCACGGTAGAAATGAGCGCCGGTCAGATGTGGGAGGACGTACGCCTGGCCGTGGCTGAGCGCGCCGACACCCCGTTCTACGGGGAAATGGGCGGTGTTGTTCCCACACCGGGTGGAATCCTAAGCGAGGTGAAGAAGTATGCCCACTGACTTGCACAACATGGTTAAGGTATTCTCCCGGCCCAAGAGCCTTACCGATGCCCGTTCTACTTATTGCCCCGGCTGTCAACACGGGATCTTAACGCGCATCATTGGCCAAACGATCGATGAATTGAAGATCGCAGAACGGACCGTGATCATCGCTCCGGTCGGATGTTCCGTATTCGCCTACCTCTGGTATCGTTGCGACGCTGTGCAAGCGGCACACGGCCGGGCCAGCGCCGTAGCCACGGGCGTCAAGCGCGCGGATTCGAACCTCGTCGTCCTCTCCTATCAGGGGGACGGAGACTTTGCGAGCATCGGAACGGCCGAATCGATTCACGCCGCGAATCGTGGAGAGAACATCACCGTCATCTTCGTTAACAATCAGATATACGGGATGACCGGCGGCGAGATGGCCCCCACTTCCCTTGTTGGGCAGAAGACGACGACCACACCGAATGGCCGCGATGCGGCGCTCTTCGGCTATCCGATCCGGTTCTCCGAGATGATCGCACAGCTCGACGCGCCTGTGTATGTGACCAGACAGGCGTTGTACGACACGAAGCGGATCATGGACGCTACCAAAGCGATCAAGAAGGCGTTCACAAACCAAGTGGAAGGGAAGGGATACTCGCTCGTCGAGGTTCTCTCCACATGCCCGACGAACTGGCACATGAAGCCCGTCGATGCGAGCAGGCACGTTGCCGATATGGTAACCAAGGTTTATCCCCTTGGCGATCTGGTAGATAGGGGGTAGGGATGGAACAGTCAGTTATTATTTCAGGATTTGGTGGGCAAGGAGTGATCTTGGCAGGGAAAATCCTTGCGCAAGCAGCGATGAATCATGGGCTCGAGGTAACATGGCTCCCATCGTACGGTCCGGAGATGCGTGGAGGAACCGCTAACTGTACTGTCGTCTTAGGAAACGAGACTGTTGGCTCGCCAATTGTCGATGAACCAACCTCTCTCATTGCGATGAACCTTCCTTCGCTCGACAAGTTCGAGCGCATGGTTGCGAGTGGCGGCACGATCATCGTCAACTCGTCACTGATCGATCGCGACGTCAGCCGTGACGATGTCCGCGTAACCCAATTACCACTGAACGACTTGGGAACAAAGGCGGGCAGCATGCGTGCGATCAACATGGTTGCGTTGGGGGGATACCTCAAAGCGACAGGCGTCATACCACTTGATGTAGTGAAGAAAACTATGGCGCAGATGCTGGAGAAGGGAGGAAAAGGGAAGTTCGTGTCGCTTAACGCAAAGGCGCTCGATGAAGGATACAACGCCGCACACTGACAATCGCCTTACCGAGAGACAAGAGGTGTTTGAGGGGAGGCTTATCAGCCTCGTCGTCGACCGCCTGCGCCTCTCAACCGGAGTCGAGGTGACGCGAGAGGTTGTCCTCCATCCGGCTGTTGTGGCGATATTGCCCATTCTCCCAGATGACCGCCTTCTCCTGGTCGAACAATATCGCCATCCGGTAGGCGCTCTTCTGTGGGAGATTCCAGCGGGCCTGATCGATCCAGGGGAGTCTCCGCTCATCGCCGCAAAGCGAGAACTGCGCGAGGAGACGGGATATGAAGCGCAGGAGTGGGTGGAGAACGTCTCCTTCTTCACTTCCCCTGGATTCACCAATGAGAAGATGACGCTCTACGAGGCACGAGGTCTGGTCAAGGTGAGTGTTGCGGACCCTAATGAGATCGACACCGCTCGTGCCTTTACCTCCTCCGAGCTAACTCGCTTGATCGAAGACGGGACAATTCGCGACGGGAAGACGATCCTGGCGATTCTTAACTGGCAAGCCGCCACCAGTTGATCCTCCATCGGCAATGCGCATGGCTCTTTGCCGTTTAGCGTGGGTAGCGATTCTTGACCGCAAATGATAGAAGACCGTCCTCTGCGCCTCTGCGAGAGAATGCTTCTGTCCTTTCTCATCACTCGTCACTCATTACGTATCACCGTTCGATGTCTTTGCTAGAGGCACTCTGTTACATAGCATATTTCCACTTACCCACTCAAGACGATAAGGAACCATGCGCGTGAGTTTGGCCGCGCAATTCGTAAAAGCCGACAAAGCGCGCTATTCTAAGTGACATGAGAGATAATCACGTAACCAAACAAACAGCCAAGCCATGGAAGCGGTCACGGTTCTTCCGCTTTGGACGGAACGGGAACGGCGAGTATCACTTCACCTCTACCTCGATGCCCAAGAACGTCCACTCACTTGGGAACGGGAAAATTGGAGGAAAAGCACGCGGGTTGCTGTTTGTCATCAATCATCTCGCCAAAGGCGGGACGCTCACGGCCCATGACGACCTTCTTCGATTTCCGGACTCTCTGATAGTAAGGACGGACATATTCGATGAATTCATGGAGGCAGGTAACCTGAATGAGGCTGTTCTCGCCAGATGCAATCAACAGTTTGATCCGGATGAGTTGCAACAGCGCATCGTATCCTCCCCGTTTCCTGTGACAGCTCGTGACGCGCTGGCACGATTCCTGACTGATGAGCATCGCCCGCTTGTCGTCCGCTCGTCGTCTCTTATGGAGGATAATCCGAAGCATTCCTTCGCCGGGATCTATCTATCGGAATTTCTGGCCAACACAGGCAGCGACGACGAGCGCTTGGAAGCGCTGCTTGCTTCGATCAAACGTGTGTATGCGTCGACCTTTGGGCAGAACGCGCGTGCATACCGCAAGCGGCACGCCCTTCCTTGGAGCGAAGAGAAGATGGCGATCCTGATTCAGAACATGATCGGGCAGCACTATCAACAGGACCTGTTTTATCCACTGATAGGTGGAGTCGGTTTCTCTCTCAATTTCTACCCTTGGAGTGACCGTCTACGCTCGGAAGATGGCGTTGTTCGCCTCGTCGTTGGCGTGGGGACCCGCGCGGTCGGGCGCGAGTATGCCCGTGTCTTCTCTCCCAAGCTTCCCGGCTTGCGACCGGAGGGCTCGGACGACCAAGCGATCATCCAGTACTCGCAGGAGGCGGTTGATGTCCTCGATATGAAGAAGAAGTGCCTTAGCAAGACACGTCTTCCCTTATTGCACAATTCACTCTTGCGCAAGGTCTGTTCCGTCGTCGACGCAGACGGTGTCTTGAGCGAGCCAGTTTCCGCCCTTCCTCCCGTTGGGAGGTACATCGCGTCATTCGAGCGATTTATCGGCAAGAGCAACATCATGCCGTTCACTCCCCTGTTACGCCAGCTCCTCGCCGGGCTGCAGGGGTTGTTCGAGCGCCCGATCGATATCGAATTTGCGGTCAACTTCCCGACACAGGAAGAGGATGGTTCTCCACTGTTCTACCTTCTGCAAGCACGTCCACTTGGAGGCAGGTCGCAGCATCGCGCGATCCACCTCCCTAACGCATCCCCACAAGAAACACTCCTAAGTAGCCAGCGTGTGTTGGGAAACGGGGTGCGAAGGAGGATTCATGACCTGATCTTCGTGGATCCAGCAACATACCGCTGGGAGGAAGCACACGGGATCGCACGCCAGGTAGGGAAGATCGACGATGCCTTGAGTGGTAAAGAGTACATCCTGATCGGACCTGGACGATGGGGGACATCGAATCCGCAGCTCGGTGTGCCCGTTGAGTACGGAGAGATCGCCGGTGCATCCGTGATCGTGGAGATGGCGACGGAGTCATTCTCCCCCGAACTCTCCTACGGAACGCATTTCTATGCCGACATGGTGGCCAGCCGCGTCCTCTATCTCCCGTTTAACGCTAGCCTTGGCGACTACTTCAACCAGGACTTGCTCGATCGGCAGGGCGTGGTGTTCGCTGATTCCTTCGTCAAACACGTTCACTTTCAGAAAGGCTTGGATGTCTACGTAGATGGAAAGGGAAAGCGAAGTCTGATCTGTATTTCTCAGGGCAAGCGCAGGATGCAAATCGATCGCAGATGATGAATGCTGGTTTTTCTTTGAACGGCAATTTGTGGTATTATTGGGTGAAGATTGAATCCTGCGGGATGTAACCCATGAGACAACAGGCGGCATAAGGAGGGTCAATGGCGGAAGTAGCGCTTAGCAAGGTGATGAAGAAGTTTGGTGACTTTGTAGCGGTAAAGGAGATTGACCTACAGGTGGAGGATGGAGCGTTCACGGTACTTGTAGGGCCATCGGGGTGTGGAAAGACGACGACGCTGCGGATGATCGCTGGGTTAGAAGAGGTGACATCGGGCGAAGTGAGCATTGGTGAACGAGTAGTGAACCGAGTCCCACCGAAAGACCGTGACATTGCGATGGTCTTTCAGAACTACGCCTTGTATCCGCACATGGACGTATACAACAACATGGCGTTTGGCCTCAAGCTACGTAAAATTCCGAAGAAGGAAATCGACCGGCGCGTGAATGCAGCGGCATCGCTTCTTGGTATTGAAGGAAAGCTGAAGAGCAAGCCACGTGAGCTATCCGGTGGGCAGCGGCAGCGGGTGGCAGTCGGAAGAGCGATTGTTCGTGATCCGAAGGTATTCCTGTTTGACGAGCCGCTATCGAACTTGGATGCCAAGCTGCGGGTACAGATGCGTACCGAGCTTGAGCAACTACACCACAAGCTGCAGACGACGACAGTCTACGTGACGCACGATCAGATAGAGGCGATGACGCTGGGCAGCAAGATTGCCGTAATGCGTGATGGAGTGATCCATCAGTACGCATCGCCGCAGAAAACGTACGACCATCCTTCAAATCAGTTTGTTGCTGGGTTCATTGGGAGTCCGGCGATGAACTTCCTGTCTGCGCAAGCGACTGTAGAAGGGGGAGTGGCTACTCTTACGGGAAATGGGTTCACCATCAAGCTTCCGATGAATGGGAGGATCGACAGTGTTCCCGAGCGAGTAATTGTGGGGATTCGTCCCGAGGACCTCACCGGTCCGCTGACAGAGGGCGAAAACCTCATCCAGATGACGGTCAAGGTAACGGAGCCATTAGGTAACGAGCTACTCGTGTACGCTGACTGCGGTGGTGAGCAGATCGTGGCCAACCTCGACCCGCATCAACACATCGAGATCGACTCCATAATCAAGCTCTCTCCCAATCTCGACACCATTCACCTGTTCGATCAGGAGACGGAGGAAACCCTGCTGTAGACTCCCTAATAGGCTGATCAACTAACTGCCTATTCTTGTGCGAGGCGAACCTCGCGTGTAGCGATGAGGTTCGCTTCTGTTCCTAGTATATTCTCTGTCAGAACCTGTCCGATCTCCACCGGTGCGTTTACTGAGAGCGTGCGTATGTGGTTCATGATCTGGCCGATTAGCCGCTTGGGAACAGGCTGATCGGTCTTTACGGAGACGAGTGGGCGATCTCCGCCAACCAATCTCACACTCGTAGGAAGGACGCGCATTGGATCGATCGCCTCTTGGCGAGCGTACGCTTCCCCGCGCGGGCAACGGTTCCCGCTGATGCTCGTCACCACACCGTCCACCATCTTCACCCTAATCTCGCAGCCGATCGGGCAGGAGACACAGATCAGCTTCTTCTCAGTCACGACTCGATCACCTCAACGCGTGCCTCATCGATCTTCAGTAACTTCGTTAGCGCATCCTCGGGGATGCGGATCTCGATCATCTCGCTTGGGCGCACCACCGGCTGCACGCGGGAGATGACGCTCCCGATACGTACTGTCGCTTGTCCCATCGCACGCGACGCACGCAGGTAGACGCTCGCTCGCTCCCCAAAGACGAGTGACGTGGGCACTAAATGAAGGACGTTCTTCCCACGCACAAGGCGTGTCGAGTGTTCCTGGCGCAGTTCTCCTCGCGCGTACAGAGCCGCCGATCTTCCTGCTATTTCGCCTACTGCAGCAACGGAATCAACCAGGTCGAATATAGCAACGTTGTTCCCTGCGGCAAATAACCACGGGACCTCTGTCTGCATGAGGGAGTTAACGCGTGGACCACGATTAATCGGATCGATCGTTGTAAAGGGTGCGATAAGCTCGTTTTCCGGGATCAAGCCGATTGATAGGATCAGCGTATCTACCGCAAAGTGCCTCTCCGTTCCGGCGATCGGTTGACGAGACTCGTCCACCTGTGCCACTGTTGCACCCGTGAGGCGATTTCTTCCATGGACCTCGATGATAGTATGGCTCAACAGGAGCGGAATATCGTAGTCTTGCAGGCACTGCACGATGTTCCTCATTAGGCCTCCCGGATTGGGCTGAAGCTCGACGACCGCAGCAACTTCCATCCCCTCCAGGCGAAGCCGGCGGGCCATGATCAGCCCAATATCGCCTGAACCAAGTATCAGGGCACGCTTGCCCGGTAGAAATCCGTGAATGTTTACGAATCGTTGTGCCAGTCCGGCTGTGTAGATCCCTGCTGGACGCGGACCAGGGGCCATCAAGCTGCCGTAGGGGCGCTCGCGCGCGCCGCTCGCCCATACCACCGCCTTGGGGTGAATTCTCATCATACCTTCCGGTGTTAGCGCTTCGATCACTGGGTCGCGAGGATCGATCTCAAGGACGCTGCAATCAGAGATAACCTCGGCGTTGGCGTGTATGAGCTCCGTTACTAAGCGGTGGCCAAATTCCGGGCCGGCGAGCTCCTCGTGGTAGCGATGGAGCCCGAAACCAGTATGAATGCACTGATTGAGTACTCCTCCTACCTCTTCGTCTCGCTCCAAGAGGAGTGTTTGTGCCCCAGCTTCAGCGGCAGCAGTCGCCGCTGCAAGTCCCGCGGCACCGCCACCAATGACCAATACATCGACCGTTCTCTTCCTCATGGCCGCACCTTTCGACCGAGAACCATGCTCGCCTCACCACGCAGGGTGACATCGTTTGGTGAAACGCCAAGCTCCCGTGCTAGAATCAGGAGGATCTTATCGGTGCAGAAGCCACCTTGACAGCGACCAAAGCCGGCACGCGTACGAAACTTCACCCCGTCCAGCGTGTGTGCGCCGCGATGGATCGCTTCCACGATCTCCCCCTCTGTCACTTGGTTACACTGACAGACTACGCGACCATAGAGTGGATCGACCTCGATCAGTGCGTCGCGCTCCCGGGCAGGAAGATCCAGCAATTTTCTTATGCCGCGGCGCGTCGGGTTGAACGATTCCTTCTCTACAAGATTGAGATCGTGCGCCATGATGTCGCGAGCGAGGAATCGTGCGACCGAAGGCGCCGCCGTCAATCCGGGTGAACGCATTCCCGCAGCCTGGAAGAAGCCATTGATCGCGGTCCTGCCGACCACGAACTTCCTATCCGCGGTCTCGGGCCGTAGGCCGGCGAAGGTCTTTACGACGAGCGACAGGTTGAGCTCTGGCACAAGCCGCCTTGCCCCATCGATCGCCTCGTGTAAGCCATCATGGGTTGTCTCAGTCGCTTCCTTCTCTTCAGCATCGAGGTCTTCCGCCGTCGGCCCCAGGAGGATTCCGCCGTCTATCGTGGGAACGACCAGCGTGCCCTTGGACATCTCATTTGGGGTGGGAAAGACCACCGAGGAAACGAGCGGACCAACCTTCTTGTCGAGCAGGAGGTACTCGCCGCGACGGGGAAAGAGAACTGGCTCGGAGAGACCAACCATCTCTGCAATACGATCGGCAAACAGGCCGGCGGCATTCACAACGGCGTCGACTTCATACTCCCCCCGTTGAGTGATGATCCTCTTTACTCGACCATCCTTTACATCGATAGATACAACTTCTTCATCAACATGAAGATCGAGACCGTTGGCTGCCGCGTTCTCCACCGCGGCGATGGCCAGGCTCCATGGCTCAGTTATTCCCACGCTTGGTGACCACAAACCGGCAACCACACTTGGATTGAGTTTTGGCTCATGGGCAAGGACCGTCTCTCTGTCGTGCATCTCAAGGCCGGAAACGCCGTTCTTGATCCCTTGTTCGTAGAGCTCCTGCAATGCAGGTAGCTCGTCATCGGATAGGGCAACAACGTAAGCCCCGATGCGCCTGAACGGAACGTCCAACTCACGTGAAATCTTCTCGTAAAGGCCGTTACCCTCAACGCAAAATCTGGCGCGATCTGTCCCGGGGACTTCGTGGAATCCCCCGTGGACGATGGCGGAGTTTGCCTTGGTCACGCCCCAACCAATGTCCGCTTCCTTCTCAAACAGGAGGACATCGGCATCGTAGCGGGTCAATTCACGCGCGATCAGCGATCCGACAATCCCTGCCCCAATGACGGCAAGTTTCATCTCTGCCAGTCCTTTGCTCGTTCGACAGCGCGCGCCCATTGAGAGAGGAGGCGCTCGCGTTCGTCGTTGCCCATCTTTGGCGTGAATCGTGTCTCGGAATGAGGGAGATCAAGAATCTCATCGCACCGCCTCCAGAACCCAACCGTCAGTCCCGCGGCAAACGCCGCGCCGCGAGCCGTCATCTCTAGCTCCTCGGGGCGGATGACGGGTATCCCGAGGATGTCTGCTTGAAACTGACAGAGAAAGGCGTTCCTTGCCGCTCCTCCGTCCACGTGCAGCTCTTCGAGCGGGAGACCGAGATCGTCCTCCGTCGCGCGCACGATGTCGTGAGTCTGATAAGCGATCGCTTCTAGAGTAGCACGCACAATGTGCTCCCGCCGGGTCCCGCGCGTGATCCCAACGATCGTCCCGCGTGCACGTGGGTCCCAGTACGGTGCGCCGAGCCCGGTGAGGGCGGGGACGAAGTATACGCCGTTGGTCGATCCTACACTACAAGCTAGCTCATCCGACTGCGCCGCATCGTCTATGATCCGCAAGCCGTCGCGTAGCCACTGAATCGCCGCCCCAGCGACAAAGACCGACCCCTCTAACCCATAGTTGCTTTCCTCATCGCTGCTGTAAAAGACAGTTGCCAGGAGGCGATGCGCGCTCTTGGCGGGGCTGCTCCCTGTATTGCTCAGAAGAAAAGCCCCCGTCCCCCAGGTGACCTTCGTTGAACCCTTAGCAAAACCGGCGTGGCCGAACAGGGCGGCCTGCTGGTCACCGAGCACTCCTGTGATCGGAACAGCACGTCCGATGATCTCTTCCTTGATGCGGGCAAATACTGATAAGCTCGGTCTCACCTGCGGCAGGCACTGCTTGGGGATGGAGAAGATTCCGGTCAATTCATCGTCCCAAGAAAGGGTTTGTATGTTGAACAGCAGGGTACGCGAGGCGTTGCTTGCATCGCTCATATGCTCCCCGGTTAGTTTCCACAGAAGCCATGTATCGGGGGTGCCGAACAGGATTTCGCCCCTCTTGGCGCGCTCACGTGCCCGCGGAACGTGCTCCAAGATCCAGGCCACTTTCGTCGCCGAAAAATACGGATCGAGGGCAAGCCCGGTCCGCGTGCGCACCTCGTCTTCTACTCCTTCATCACGCAGGCACGTACAGATCTCTGCCGTACGGCGATCCTGCCAAACAATCGCCGGATATACTGACTCCCCTGTCGCGCGTTCCCACACGATGGTTGTCTCACGCTGGTTGGTCAAGCCAAAGGAGACAATGTCGTCAGCCGAGAGGCTCCCTTTGGAAAGGGCTTCACGCATTACAGCCACAGCCACTTCGAAGATCTCGTCTGGGTCTTGTTCGACCCACCCCGGCTGCGGGTAGGACAGGGAAAGCTCGCGGTAGGAAGAGGAGAGAGGCACACCGGAGCGATCGAAGATAACGCACCTCACCCCAGACGTCCCCAGATCGATCGCTCCAATGTACTGCTCTGCCATCGTGCCCCCTATCCCTTTCTTGCGATTATTTGCCTTTATTTGCGAAACAATAATACGCAAGGGATCTCTTCAAGTCAATAGGCGGCGCGCCCTCTCTCCTAGAACGGGAAGTTATAGCTGTCTAGCCCCAACTCCTTCTGCATTATGAGAAGATTGTTCTGAAGGTTCGGATTGATCGGGACCCCTTGTTCACGGATCTCCTTCTCTTTCAACCACTCCTTCTCACCAGCGGTGTAGATCCGCTCAGACCCCGGTATCTTCGTTGAGTTGCGCAGAGAGCGCAGGATATCGCCCGTCGTTTTCTTGAACTGATCGAGCGGGACGAAGTGTTCGATGTCGATCGCCATGAAGAAATGGCCCAGGCGATGCGGGCGCGGGCTCCCGTCGGGATTGAACCCACTGAGAGCACGGAGGAACATGCCTCCCTGCAGAGAGGCGGACAGGATCTCCACCATCGTCGCCAGGTCATATCCCTTGTGTCCACCCATCGTCTCCCCGATGCCGCCAAGGGGGACGAAGGCGTTCTCCTTCTTCTTGAGGCCGGCGAGGATCGCCACCGTGTCAGTGGCTGTCTTCCCCTCGCGGTCGATCACCCAGCCGGCCGGGGTTGGCGTCTCCGCACGATCGAGGACCTCGATCTTTCCCCTCTGCGTAATCGAAGTCGCAGCGTCGTATAGGAATGGAAACTCCTCATCACTCGGGGCACCAAAGGCGATCGGGTTCGTTCCCAGCAGCGGATCCACTCCGAATGTTGGGGCCATCGAAGGACGGGCGTTGGTGAACGCCATCCCTATCATCCCCTGCTCGACCGCCATCAGTGGGTAATAGCCGTCGATTCCAAAGTGTGTCGACTCGCGCACGGCAGCCGAGCCCATCCCGTACTTCCTCGCCTTGTCGATCACCATCTGCATCGCGCGCACGGAGATAACGTGTCCCATTCCATTGTGGCCATCAATGAGGGCGGTCGTTTCCGTCTCCTTCACGACCTCAAACTCAGTGGTCGGGGAGAGGATCCCCTGCTTGACTCGATCGTAGTACATCTTTAGTCGTCCCACGCCGTGTGACTCAATTCCGCGTAAGTCCGAGGTGATCAGAACCTGAGCGCACGTCTTTGCCTCATCCTGAGGTACGCCCAATGCGGTGAAAACGTCAATCGCAAAGTTGTGAATGGTCTCTACTGGTACACGCACTGTGTCATTTGCCATATATGCCTCCCTTAGGTACAATATCTTAGTTTAGTTTAGTTTTGCATCGAGTTCAGCGAGGGCTGCAATACTCTCGATCACATAGTTCGGTTCTACCTTCGAAACTGCCAGATCGGCGCGCGATGTAACCCCGCTCAACGTGAGGATACCGGTCAACCCAGCGTCTCTTGCCATTCGCATATCGGTCTCCAAGCGGTCGCCGATCATCGCGCACTCCTCACGAGTTACTCCAAGCCGGTCGATGGCCACGTCCACGGTGTGTCGTGATGGCTTCCCTACCACCACCTCGACCTTCTTCCCGGTTGTCGCTTCAAGTGCAGCAATTACGCCGGCTGCATCGGGTATCTCTCCCTGCTCTACCGGGCAGGTGCGATCCGGATTAGTCGCTACGAAGTGCGAACCACGACGGATCGCCTGGAAGCCGATGTTCAGCTTCTCGTAGGTGAATGTACGGTCGAAGGCGGCAATCACATACTCTATCTTCTCCGGGTCATCACACAGGGCCAACCCCGCGCGCTCTAACTCAGCGAGCAGCGGAGGCTCTCCAATCGCGTACACGTGCGCGCCAGGGGCTGACTCGGCCAAGTACCTAGCCAAGACAAAGGATGAGTTGATCACCTCGTCCTCGCTCGTCTCTATTCCAAGCCTCGTCAGCTTGTGGGCGTAATCGGCGCGCGAATAGAGCGGCTTGTTAGTCAGGAAGACTAACCTGCGTCCGCGCTTACGCAACGCCGCGATCGTCTCTGTCGCCCCGGTGATCAGCCGTTCGCCAAGGTACACGGTACCGTCAAGGTCAAGCAGATATCCATTTATCATAGCTATTTCTGTGCTTGCATGGCGATCCCTTTTGTAAAGCTTTTCCTGAACAGTATCAGGATAAGGAGAGGCGGGAGCATAGCGATGATCGCGCCGGCCATGATGACGTTCCACTCAGGGGCGATCTGCTCGCTCGCAAGGAGCATCTTAACGCCGATCTGAACCACGCGCATTTCACCCGTAGTGGTGACGATCAACGGCCACAGGTACTGGCTCCACATGAAGATGAACTCGATGACGAACAGGGCGGCGATGTTCGTTTTGGAGATCGGGACCAGAATCTGCAGGAAGTAGCGCATTGGGCTTGCCCCATCAACTCGGGCTGCATCCGGTAGATCCCTTGGCACCGTCATGAAGAACTGACGGAAGAGGAGGATGCCCGTCGTGCTGGCGAAGAAAGGGATGGTCAGGGCGTAGTACGAGTTGATCCAATCGAATGTCGCCATCAACTGGAAGGTCGGAACGATGCGCACCGGGAGCGGGAGCATCTGGGTTATCATGGTCATGGGGAAGAGCAACGATCGTCCGCGAAACTTGAAGTGCGTGTAGGCAAAAGCTGCCATCAACGCGAGGATGATCTTTGCTATTGCGACCACGATAGAGATGAACGAGGTGTTAAGCATGAGACGACCCATGTTGATCCGGTTCCAAGCGACGGCGGCGTTGGCGAAGAAGTGGGTGCTAGGAATGAGTCGCGGTGGATACCCGTAGGACTGCTGAAAGTTCAGGGTGCTAGTGATGAGGGCAAAGATGACAGGAAACGTAATAACGATGACAAGCAGGATTAAGAGACCATGAATGAGGAACTTGTATCGGGTTTTTCTCGACAAACGAATCACCTCAGCGTGCATAGATGGCCTTTCGCGTTGCAAATCGCAATTGAATGATTGCAGCGATGGAGATAACAACAAAGATGACAAGCGATTGCGCGGACGCAGATCCTGTCTTCAGGTGGATGAATCCAGTTCGATATAGGTTGTACACAAGGATATTCGTTGCATTCCCCGGTCCGCCGCGGGTCATGATATCGATCAGCCCGAAGACCTGGAAGAACGAGTAGAGCATGTTAACAAACAGCAAGAAAGTAGTGGTCGGAGAGATCATGGGGAACGTAATCCGCCAGAAGGTCTTCCACGGTCCCGCTCCATCCACGCGCGCTGCTTCCATGAGTTCGCCAGGTACGTTCTGCAGCCCGGCCAAGAGGAATATGATGTTGTAACCGAGCATCTTCCACGTAGCGGCAGCAGCGACAATGAACAGAGCGATCTGACCGCTGGTCATCCAGTTCATCAGTGGGCCGCCGGTGATCTTAGAGATGATGTAGGGGACGATCCCAGTGGCGGGGGCAAACATCAATGCCCAGATCACTCCGGCGATCGCTGGGGAAAGGGCGTAGGTCCAGATTAGGGCGACCTGATAGAAACCCAGCCCTCTTATCTTCTGGTTCAGGAGTTGAGCGATGGCGAGCGACACGGAGAGACCGATCACGATGACGAACCCTGAGAAGGCGAGCGTGGTCAGTACACTGCTCCTATAGTCCGGCGAGGAGAACAAGCGAAGATAATTCCGAAAGCCGACGAAGATCGTCTTCGTGCCAAACGGGCTTGAGACGTAGAAGGACGCTCGTATGCTCTGAGCGAAAGGGACGACCAGGAAGAGCACGATCACGAGGATCGAGGGGGCAATGAGCAGGTAAGGCAACAATCTATGCTTTGGAAATCTATCCTCTTCCACCGTCCCTCTCCTTAGTTTATCAGGAAACAAAGAGGTGGGGCAGGCTTATGCCGTGCCCCACCGTATATGCTCTTATTCGCCGAAGAGCTCGTAGTAGTCGGTGAGTAACTGGTTCATTTTCGCAGCTGCCTCATCGAGTGCTTCGCGTGGAGTGAGCTGGTGTGCTATCGCCTTCTCCACCGCAGCTCTGAAGTGCTCCCGCATCTCGACAAACGGGCCAAGTCGTACCCCGCTTGCTGCTGCAGTGTCCCTCCGTCCGGATAGGATCTGCAGGAAGGCTGTCAGGTAGGCCTGATCGGCCGAGAACCAACCCTCGTCTAAGAGCGACTTGAGCGCGGCGCCACTCACCGGGAAGTAACCTGTCCCCTTGTGCCACTGAATGGCGATATCCTTTTTCCCGAGGTACTTCAGAAACTCCCAAACCCCGTGGAGCTCCTCGTCACTCTGCCCCTTAGTGACCCATAGGCTTCCGCCGCCGATGACCGAGTTTCCTACGGGGTATCCTTCGAAGCGGGGGAGGAAGCTTGTTCCTACCTCGAACTCCGAAGCCTTGATGATCCCAGCCAGCGATGAGGTCGACTGAATAAGCATCGCGATCTGTCCGGCCTTGAATGCGGAGTTTGCCGAGTACTCCGCCCCTCCGTATATGTAGATCCCTTTATCGTGCAGCCTTATCCAGGTCTCAAAGACCATGTGCCCAAATGCGTCATTGTAGACAACCTCGGTCGCCAAACCGGCTCGACCGTTGTCGTTGTTCGCATAGAGGTGGTTGTGGTAGGTGAGCGTCTGCTCGAAGATCCAACTCGGCCAACCCGTGGAATAGGCGTGCTCGAGTACACCGCTATCCAGGATCTGTTGCCCGCACTCTTCCATCTCTTTCCATGTTGTCGGTGGCTTGTTCGGATCGAGTCCCGCCGCCTTGAATAGGTCCTTGTTGTAGTAGAGCATCGCCGTGGACGAGTTGAACGGCATCGACCACAGGTCGCCATCGACGGAGTAGTAGTGTGTGATGGGGATCACGTACTGTGCCCAATCCCACGTCTCCCCTAGCATCCCAGGGATCTGATAGACAGGGGTGATGGCACCGCTATCTATCATCGTCTGCGTGCCCACCTCGTACACTTGAACCAGGTTTGGCGCGCTCCCCACAGGGTAGGAGGCGACGAACTTGGTCAGCGTCTCTGCGTAACTCCCGGTGAACAAGGGCACGATCTCGATATCGGGATGACTGGCGTTGAAGCTGTCGACGATCGCCTCAACGACCCCCAGGCGTGACCCGCTCATCGCGTGCCACCAATTGATCTGCGTCTTCTCCGCAAACGCGAACGAAGACAGGGCAAGTACTGCTAACAGCGCAATCACTAAAACACGTTTCATTTCTTACCTCCTTTTGATCCTTGAAGCACCTATACAAGCTATATTTCACCACTCTCCAGCTCTTGTATCACCTCCTTCCGAGACTGACAGCTGCCAGGCCTTCTTTCGATTTGTTGCACTAACTTGCGAATGCAATTATAGCTAACGCCAGTCACCTCAACAAAAACCTACAACTATCCACGAAAAATGTCAACCGCAAGCCATGTGTACAGCACATTATTGTGAGTCAAGGACGGTTGCGGCAATATCGACAAAATCGGTGAACACGCCATCGACATTGTAGTGGTAGTAGAACCGATCGAGCTCATCGCTCAGGTTGGCGTACTGTGATGGGAGGGAATCTTTACGGAAGGTATATGGGTGCACTACCAGATCTCGCTCGTGTGCCCAGGCGACAAATTGTGGGTTCTTCTCGATGATCTTCTTGGAAGGACCAATCCCATTGGCGTATGAGGCAATAGCATCCAGTCCCTCCTCTGTCCACATGCTCGCGTAGGCCCAACTAGCGCTCACCAATTGAATGAGTGGGATCTTTGTAGCCAACTCTCGCAACTTCTTCAACGAATCGGGCTCGAAGCACTGGACGTACACCTTTGCATCTGCTGCCATGTAGCTATAGCGATCCAGCATGTTGATCAACGCCTGTTCCATGGGGAGTCCTTGTTGATCATGCCAGCTAGGACGCTTGAGTTCTGGATATATGCCCACATCGCGTCCTGTGCTCTTGTTTAAGCTTTGGACAAGCTCGATCATCTCAGCGAAGGTGGGAACATCGAATCTCGACTTACCGACTGGGAAGCGATCTGGGAAATAGGGAGTGCCGTTTGACTTGCAGCGCTCGTGCACGGATAGGGTTTTGATCTCAGCCAGGGTGAAGTCGGCAGCGTACCAGTGGCCGTCGGAGCGGTGACGATTCGGAAAGACTGTTTCCACATCGGTCGTCGGATTCAGGTAGATGTCATGCATGCAGATGAACTGGGCGTCCTTTGTCAGCACGAGATCGGGCTCTACGTAGTCCGCCTCCAACGCATATGCGTAGGCGTAGCCCTCCAGCGTGTGCTCCGGCAGGTACCCCGCCGCCCCACGGTGTCCGATGACAATCTTTCCTTGAGCAACAGCGATTAGCCCAATGGCAAGAACGATTCCCAAAGCAATCAATATCCGCTTCAATGTAGCCTCCTAGTGTCTTGTACCTAGCCTTCTTCTTTCGCCACAGGCTGATCAACTAGCGGGTAGCGATCCACGTTATTGAATGGGATTTCTTTTGGACTATCGCGGATTCCATCTGCTCCAGGGTGGTCTTGGTCTTGCCCTGAATAGCGGTCTACAATAGGATCTCCAGACCAGAAATTGCCTCCCGCGGGATAGCCACCGTCCCAGTAGTTGCTGATTTCATCGCATGTTGCCGATCGGTTGTTATCGAGAAATGCATTATGGAAGATGCTGTTTCCCTCGGACGTATGGACGATAGCCAGCCCCAACTCGCAGTCTGTGATCGTATTTTCGGTGATTGAGCAGTCGAAGCAGTCCCACAGGAACATTCCGTGATTCATATTCGTGATATCGTTGCTGCGCAGATAGTCGCGATGGCAGCTATCCAAGTACATCCCATTGCGGCTGTCCGCTATGCTGTTGTTTGCTAACAGAGCATCGTGACAACGCCAGAGAAATACCCCGTGTTCTAGTGTCCCATGAATCTTGTTACCGACAATACTGATGGTGTTGGATTCGGTGCCTTCAATCCCACGAATGCAATTGATGCAGGCATTTTCGTTGACCATGGTCGTCGGGGATTGATAGACAAAGATCCCTTTAGCAAGATCGGTGAGCTTGCAGTTGTTTACCTCTACGTGTGACGCTTGGCTAACAATAATGCCAATTACCGTACGACCCTTTCCAACTATGGTACAGTTACGGATGATCAAGTAGGCTAATGTGTTCTTTACCTCGATTCCAGCACCTGCGCTCACTTCGATAGACCAATCGTCGATTATGTATGGATCGTCGACTGAGCCACTTCCGGATGTGACCCCGTTCCCTGTGTGTAAATCGGCATCAGAACGAATGGAGATCTGATCATGCAGGGTGTCGCCGTGCGCTACCGGGCAAGCAAACACGATCGCGACGAGGCAAACAAGAAGCAAGGAGAAGGCATGCTTTCTCATAGCCCTTTCTGTGCAAGAAGTTTGTCCATCAAGTTGATCAGTTCCTCCTCGCGTCCATGCGGAACGAGTGCAGCTGCTGCATAGCCGTGACAGGCATCGATGGTTCCATCGACCTGTAATGCAGCTTCGGGCAGGAGCCAATCGAGACCGGGCATGTCACCATCGATGATCCTCTGACCAAGCGACGTGGGAACCCGCATCGATACCTTGGCTAAGTTCCACTCAAATGTACCAAGCCCGGGAATCTCAGTTGGCATGTCCTGGAACCCGGCAATGTACTTAGTAGGATCCATGAATTCCTCATCGCGGATGTCCATGCAGAACTCACCGATGATCTTCACCCCCATCGGGGAGAAACCGTCTCCGACGATGAACCATTGATTATGGTCCGTCACGTGGAGGTTCCCTTCCTTCAATCGGGCGAGCTGTTGGGAGAACCGCTCTTCCTTGAGGGTGCTCAGTTCTGCTAGCTTCTTGTCGTACTCCGGGCTGGGCCCTTCGAAGCACGCACGAATCCCTACCTCCGGACCTTCCACCGTGTATCCGGCTGCGCCGAGGACCGTAAGCGATTTGGAGAAGGGCGTAAGCGGGATCTCTCTACCGAAGCGGGTGAGGACGTACTCCTCTCTGTCACTTCCTTTGGCGATGATCTTGATGTCTCCCATCTTGACGGCGTCCATCAGAGCCTCACGGTTGTAGGCGATGAGCTTGCCGCTGCGATCGTGCGAATCACCGATCGCTCCGATTACTCCCAGATAGCGCAAATCGACGTTCTTCTCATCGAGTACGGTAGCGAAAATTGTCGCTGCCGTAGCTGCGGAGATCTCATCCTCTCCTGACAGGCCGAAGCGCTCAGTGGATAGATTGAGAACCTTGTCCGATGTCGATTCCTCTGCTGGATGATGGTCGAGAATGAGAGTAAACGACCGATCGCGATTGAGACCGCAGATGACTGGGGCTGCTCTTCCCGCCAGGTCCGTGTACACCACCGGATGCCCGGCGGCGCGATCATGGATGCGTTCCACAATCGGTGGGTGAATCCGTTCTAGCGCGATCCTCTCCACCTTGAAGCCGTCGCGGCTGAGAGCGGTCTCCAGAATCGCTCCTGCGGTGAGTCCATCGGCGTCGTTGTGGTGCACCAGCGTAATCTCGCGTCCGGCGGTGCGCAGCTTGCTTATCCCATCCTTCAACGCCTTGATATACGCTTCTCTACCCATCTCAATGCTCCTTTGCTTCCAAAATATCGATCACTGAATCGAAGGCAAAGCTCGGAGATACACCAAGAGATTGCAGCTTTTCCTCGGTCATAGCTCCCGAGCGCACGAAGATCGTCGTCATCCCCATCCCTTGCCCGGCAAGCATGTCGGTATCCATGTCACCGACAATAGCGCAGTCCCTTCCCGCGAGTCCGAGTCGATTGAGGGCAATCTTGACGATGTACGGCGAGGGCTTGCCAATGATCGCGTCTGGTTCGCGGTCGACCATGTACGAGAGCGCACCGATCATCGCTCCTGTCCCTGGGATAACCCCGTCTTTGGCCGGAAAGATGCGGTCGGGATTTGTAGCAACGAACTTAGCGTTAGCATGGTAGAGGGCGCGCAGCGCACCGGTGATCCTCTCGCTATTCTCCTGGGTGAGTTGGCCCTTTCCGTTGAACGCTGAGCCGACGACCGCATACTCAGCGACGAGCGGATCATCCACGAGATCCAATCCGGCAAGCTCCAGCTCCCGCCGGAGTCCAGGCGCTCCGACCATGTACACCTTTGCCCGCGGTTTTTCGTTCGCTACGTAGCGAGCGGTGGCGTAGGTAGAGAGGACAAGATCATCAGCGGTCACCGGGATACCAATGCGGGTGAATTTAGCGATGTACTCCTCGCGCGACTTGGTCGAGTTGTTGGAGATGAAGATCACCTTTTTCCCTCCGCGGCGCAGCCGTTCGATCGCCTCTGGCGCGCGAGGGATGATCTCCTCTCCGCGCACGAGGACGCCATCGACATCGAATACAAAGCCCTTGCACCTATTCAACGGATGCTCGGCCGCGAACATGTCCATCTTTGCATCCGGATACCAATCAGTCATGCGAACCCTCCAATTCTGTCTTATCAGTTGTCCTTTCCCTCGGCTTGCCGTAATTGGATGAGTGCCTCGGGTCGGTCCGTTATTATTCCGTCCACTCCCATGCGAGAGAATTCTTGCATCGATTCGTCGTTATTGACCACCCATGGGTAGATAGCAATACCACTTGAGTGTGCATCCTTGACAAGCGTTGGCGTGGTCTGTGCCCAATGCGGAAGCACAGCCACCGGATTCAATGCCTGTATCTCCTGTCGCAAACTCAGCCACTCTCCCGCATAAAGCATCCCGATCCGCGTATCACGCGATGTCTCGTGTAAGTTCAAGAGGCTACGGTGATCGAATGAGATCACGGTGGTCCATGATATCGCGTCACACTCGTGCAGGATCTGAGAGAGACGCTCTTCCACCCAGGTATAGCGATCCAATTCGTGCCGTGTACGCTTGACCTCAAGAAAGAGCTCAGCTTTGCCGGCGAGTAAATGAAGCGCTTCTTCGAGGAGGAGGATCCGTTCGCCGGCGTATTTTGTCGACGTGCGGCTGCCAATCTTTAGTGTCCGTAGCTGATCGCTTGTAAGGTGC
Source organism: Candidatus Bipolaricaulota bacterium (assembly GCA_034715975.1). Taxonomy (GTDB): domain Bacteria; phylum Bipolaricaulota; class Bipolaricaulia; order UBA7950; family UBA9294; genus M55B144. The sequence goes on from JAYEFP010000105.1 coordinate 31,212, forward strand.
ATTGTCCAGCCAGCATGGCCGGTAAGGCGAGCGATATCAGCATCGTGGAACAACACAAACTTGCGGTCCGCCGTTGGCCAGACATCGATTTCCACCGCATCCAATCCGAGTGCAAGAGCATGTTCCAGGCCTGTTCGTGAGTTTTCCGGGGCACTCTGCCCCCCACCCTTGTGTCCAACAATCTTCACTTCTCCTCCGTAAGCGCAAATCCGCGCATGAACTGTTCCTGCAACAGGATAAACATGATGAGCGGCGGCAGCATAGTGATGATTACGCCAGCCATGGATATGCCCCAGTGGACCATCCCTTCTGGTCCGGCGCTGGTCAGCCTCTTCACGCCCATCTGGATCATCTGGTTGTTGTTGGAACTAATGATAATCAGCGGCCATAGGTATTGGTTCCACAAGTAGACGAATTCAATTACCGCCATTGCTCCAACGGTGTTCAGCGACATGGGTAGTAAGATCTGCCACAGAAAACGCATTGGGCCAACTCCATCCACGCGAGCTGCGTCGACAAGTGATGTGGGGATGGACATGAAATGCTGACGGAAGAGGAACGTCCCTGTTGCAGATGCTAAGAACGGGACGGTCAGTGCCCAGAAGCTGTTTCCCCAACCGAGACTGCTCACGAATTTGAACAGCGGAACTATGCGTACGGGAACGGGCATCATCAGTGTCACGAGGATAAAGACGAATATCAGCCCTTTGAAGCGGAAGTCAAAGTAGACTAATGCCAGGGCTGCAAGGAGAGATAGGATAGTCTTTCCCACCATCACACTGATTGCCACAGCGAACGTATTACCCATCAGCCTTCCCAGATTATAGCGCTCCCAGGCGACGGTGTAGTTCTCGATCGCCGATCTGCCAATACCAAACTGCGGTGGGTACGTGCTAATTTGAGCAGTACTCTGTGTGCTCTTGATGAGCGCGAAAATAATCGGGGAAGCGACTATTAGAGCAACCAAAATGAGGACAAGATGAGTAGAGAAGGTGGAGAGTCTCGGCCTCCAGTAGTACCAATCACGCCTATTCTTCTTACCCGCCATAGTGTACCTTCCTCCCCGTAGTCCTAAACTGCAGCAATGTAAATCCAACAACCATGACAAACAGAATCACCGACTGCGCCGATGCCATTCCCCACTTATTGTGTTGGAAAGCATCACGGTACAGGTTGTAGATGAGAATGTTCGTCGCGTTTGCCGGCCCCCCCTTAGTTAGGACATCGATAAGACCGAATACGTTGAAGAAAGCGTAGATCATGTTCATGATCAACAGGAAGAACGCAGTCGGAGACAACAAAGGAAGCGTGATCCGCCAAAAACAGCGCCATGATCCGGCACCATCGATTCGCGCCGCCTCAATCACCTGCCCGGGAACGTTTTGCAGTCCAGCCAGGAAGAAAACTATGTTGTATCCCAGGTTCTTCCACACCGCGGCAGTGATCACCAGGAAGATAGCAAGACTCTTGCTCGTAACCCAATCGGGCGATATTCCAATGGTTCGCTCCAAGACGAAGTTTACCACCCCAGCTGTCGGATTGAACAAGAATAACCAGATCGTTCCTGCCACCGCCGGGGATAGCGCGTACGGCCAGATGAGAGCGGTTCGGTATATGCGAGCTCCACGCACCTTTCGGTTAGCGACCAGCGCGATCGCTAAGGATGAGGAGAGGCCTAGAAGAACAATCCCCGCAGCGAACACAATGCTGATCCACAAGCTGTGGAGGTAGGCTGACGAGGTGAACATGCGCACATAGTTCTGAGTTCCCACATAAAGGGTGCGAAGCCCCATGAATGCGGCCCGAAGGAGGCTCCAGCTAAAGCTTTGCGCCAGCGGATAGTAGAGGAACATTCCGCAAACGAGCAGGGTGGGAAGCAGGATGAGCAGCGGGAGCTTCCTGCTTGGGAACTTACTCTCCATGATCTTTTTCTCCTCTTCTTCTGCTAGGCTAAAATAACGGGGAGCCCAATAAAAAGGCTCCCCGTCTCTGTCGGCAAGACTAGCCGCCCATTAGTTCCTTGTAGTCCACAAGAGCCTGATCGATCAGTCCCTTAGCCTTGGAAAGAGCATCAGCTACGCTAGCTCCACCGTAGATTTCTTCTGCGGCATCCTCGATGTAAGTTCGAATGTCCGGGAAGACACCAGACAGAGC
>JAYEFP010000106.1:0-8650 GCA_034715975.1 Candidatus Bipolaricaulota bacterium
GATGATCGAGCGTCCATCCTTCTCGTAGATCTGCCCGATAGCGTCATCGAGCCGCACCTTGCCGAGGAAATGTTTGATCGCTACCCCTCCCACCGGGATGATCAGCTCCGGCTGCACCAGCTCAATCTCACGGGCGAGGAAGGGCAGGCACAGCTTGCGTTCTGCAGCAGTGGGAACGCGATCCCCGCGTGATCTTCCCTTACCGGGAAAGCACTTGGTGATCGCGGTGATGTACTGCTCCTTGCGAAACGCCTTCTCTTGAAACCCTGCCTGCGCCAGCCACGAAAAGAGCCTCCTTCCTGCCGGACCGGAGAACGGGAGACCGAGATCAACCTCTTGTCCTCCCGGTGCCTGCCCGACTATCATGATCCGCGCCGTCGCGGGCCCAGAGAAGATCGCCCTTGCGGCGATCGGATAGCCAGCTTCCACGCAAGAACGGCACTGTCTCATCTGCTCCTGCAGTGCAGCGAGATCCCTGATTGATCCAGTCTTGCTCATGCAATCATAATATCCTCCTGCGCTAAACGAGAAAACTCTGCTGTGGATCGCATTACGGAAGCGTGGCTGGAAGCACTGTGTGGCCGCCGCGATTACAGGCTCGCATGGCCAGAGGAGAAAAGCTCAGCGTCTCGATCTCCCGTTCATCCCGACAAGTTCCAGAGAAGTCCTTCATCTAGGCTCCATACCGGCCAGCTACTATCTCACCAATCTCAAGTCCAAGAGGAGGACATGATGAAAAAGATCAAGACAGTGGTTATCAGTATTCTGGCGCTCAGCATTCTCGTAGTTGGCCTGGCAGTGTTTGCCGGTAACGGGTACGGCGCGGGAAGCACAGTGCAAGGAGCTAATCAGACAGACGGAACGCAGCTTTTCCTCAACCAACAGGATTCAGACGGTGATGGCATCATCAACTGTGATGATCCAGATTGGGTGGCGCCGATGGACGGGACCGGGTACGGTGCAATGAATGGACAGGGCCAGCGACTGGGAGACGGCAGCGGGCTTGGTTCCGCACACGGCTATGGTCAGCGACTCGCTGATGGCAGCGGACTCGGCTGTGGAAATGGAACGGGAGTTTGCACCGCAGAGTAGCACGTTGGAGCATAATCTTATTACATGTAACAGCAATATGACGGACGGCCACCCGGCTGTCCGTCTTTCTTCTTTCTGCAATTACATAATTCTGCCATGCAGGGATTTGACAGACTAGATCGCAGGTATGCTCGCCATGCGTCTAGTGTCTGATCACACGTAAGTAACGGATTTGAAAAAACAAGGGCTAACGCCTCCTGGTTATGTTGATCTAACGTAGCGCTCCCCGAGAGTTCTAGTCTCCATGCATGCTCAACTTGATAAGAAACCAGGTATATGGTAGATTGGTTTACGTAGGATCATCAAAATGTGCTGGTTGGGCAATACTGGATTCGTTCCGAAGAATAATAGGAGGATGCAATGATTAAGAACCGGTTCTTCCTTGTAGGAATACTGGTTATAGTGACATTTATGACCGTCGGTGGGTATAGTTTTGTGGCTCAGGCAGGGTCGTATGACGATGGTTTGCAAGCCGGCAAGGTTGACGCCAAAGATGACATCTCAATGGTGAATGTACTATGGGGTGCATTGTGGGGCCCCGTAAATCTAGCGTATGTTTTTCTTACTCAGCCCACGATTCCTGCGGAGCGAATGATCTTTCTAGACAGCAAGAACGACGACTATAAGAGGGGATACATGGCTGGCTATAAGGAGACCCAACAACAGCAGCGATTGATGTACAGTGCCACGGGGGCATCAATATGGGTGCTTCTCGGCTTTTTCGCTATTTTCTAGCACCTTAGTGGGGGATACAGATACCTTGTTTCCCGGAATGGCAGAACTTTGGTATGTCGACACACAGCGTGTAGCCACCTGGCCACACGCTGTGTGCTCGTGTGGAAGTTAGCTTTACAACTGCAGGCTTGCCACCTGCGCTTCGGCGAACATCCCTGGTACGCCGCCGGTGTGAATGAAGATCACGTTCTCGCCCTTGTGCAGCTTGCCACGCTTGACCAGATCGATCAACCCGGCCATCGCCTTCCCTGTGTACACCGGATCGAGGAATATCCCCTCCTTACGCGCAACAAGGCTTATCGCTTCCTTCATCTCCTTGGTAGGAATTCCATAACCCTCTCCGATGTACTCGTCGTAGGCGATGATCTCTGCTCTTGGAAGATCCTCCAGGCCAAGGAAGGCGTGCGCCTCAGCAAGGGATGACGTGAGCTTCTTGGTTATGTAGTCCTTGTCGCGCGAGACGCTGATCCCGATCACTCGCGCCTGTGCCTGGCAGTAGAGATCGCTTCCCAGCATGAGGCCAGTCTGCGTACTCACGGAACCGCATGCTGAAAGAAAGTAATCGGGGGCAAGTTTGAGGCTGTGCATCTGCTCGACCACCTCTCGCACGCAGCCGGCATATCCAAGCGCCCCGTGTAGCGAGCGACACCCGTTTGGAATGTAGTAGGTGACCTCTCCGTCACGTTTGAGCTGCTTCTCGATCTCTGTGACTTTCTCTTCCACCGGATCGTGCCCGGTCGATTCTTTCTCTTCCTGACTCAGGCGTGGAACATAATGGATGCCGGCTACACCGAGAATCTTGTCGAGCAAGAGATTTCCAGTGGCGATCTGCGGCTCCTCCCCTGAGAGGACGAGATGGCACTTCATCCCCAACTTGTTCGCCGCTGCAGCGGTAAGGCGACAGTGGTTCGATTGCACGGCCCCGGTGGTGATCACTGTGGTTACTCCTTGCGCAACGGCATCGGCCATCGCGTATTCGAGCTTGCGCAGCTTGTTTCCGCCCATACCGAGACCATCCAGGTCATCGCGCTTCATGAAGATACTCGGCCCGCCCAAGAGGTCGCCCAGGGCGTTCAACTCCACCAGCGGCGTAGGGAATATCCCCAATCTTACACGTTCTACAGCCCCAATTTGCATTATCTCCTCCTAAGATACACTTGATTGTATTTAAGCTCGCTACTTTACCGGCCTCTGGAATCGGGTCTCCACATATTCTTGCGCGCTTTCCTGGCCAAGCTTCACCGTCTGTGGGCCGCTGCGTACGTAGAAGTCGCCCTGCTCTGATGATTCGATTCCTTTCCACTTGAAGAAGACCGGCTCGGGACTGTGTTTGCAGCTTACTAGACAAATCGTCTTCCCTTGGATAATCTCCATCTTCGCATCAAGGCACGTACCTGCGCGATTGCCCAATGCAGCACCAATTACGTGACTCAAGTGTAGCAGGAACCTGTCTTCGTTCTCGAACCGATCTGCATCAATGCCAATGATTGACTTGTCATCAGCCACGCCGATCAGCAGATCCCCGCCGTCAGTGTTCAGGAAGGCTGCGATTGTCTTAAGAACAGCGTGTGTCACCACGCTCGGGTCCTTACAATCCTCACGCAGGTTCCATCGAAGCGTAGACTTGAACTCGAGCGTCTTCGATTCGTGCTGCTTGAGCAGTTCATCCGCCTGGCGATGTGTTTGCAGGTACTGATCGAACAGGAATGTCTTCAGCGACTCACCGAACGTTTGATTGTCGGTGATTCTCTTGTACAGCTCAAAGTTGGAATCGACGATCTCTTGGATGATATCCTCAACCTTATGGTCAAACGTCAAGCGCACGTTCTCTCGCGTATTGACGCGCGCGCTGGCATCGAGACTTCTATCCTGATCGAGCCGATCCATCATCTGCTCCAGAGTAACCGTGTGCTCCGGGCCTAGATTCAGCCCGAATCGCTCGTTCAGCTCCTGGATAATTTGAGACAGCGGCTCAAGATCCTTATCCGATGGACCAAGTAGGTCCTTCGACGTCATCGAGTGTAGCCGTCCCGTGCGATTGTCGAGCTGGATTTTGCCACTGCTCGTCTTCTGAATTCGATAGGAGCCGATGTCGATCTTCTGCTGTACCTCACGCGGCAGCTCCGGCCCTTGCACGAGTACAAGACGCCGCAGGTAGCGTGCAAACTGATAGAGCTTCTCAAGGTCCGCGTCCGCAAACGGCATGACCTGCGAAAGGAAAGCGTAGGCGCGCACATAATCATTCAAACAGCCGCGGAACGCAGCGCGTTCATCTTCAAGCATCGCTTTTGTTCGTTCGACAATCGGGCCAAGATGCACGTACAGCTTATCCTGCGTTGCCGTTGGTGCGAAGTAGGCCCTGGCAAATGCGTTCACGTCATCCTGGGTGTAAACTTCGAAATCCTCCAACTGCTGTTCTCGTTCGTATAGGAGATTCGGATCAGTCCCTTCAGAAAGCAGCGTGGTCTTATAGTACGGTTCGAACGCCTCCTTGATTGTTTCCACTTCGTTCGCGAAGTCGAGCACCATCGTCTCTTCCTTCTCTGGAGGTAGCGTTCTATTTAGCCGTGACAGAGTTTGGACCGCGTTCACGCCACCCAGCTTCTTGTCGACGTACATCGTATGGAGGAGCGGCTGATCGAAGCCCGTCTGAAACTTGTTCGCCACGATCAGGAAACGAAACTCGGCCTTGGCGAACTCCTTGGCCGTCTGCCTCTCGCTGATTCTTCGTCCGGTACTCTCTGAGTTCATTCCTGGCTCGGTATACGATTTACCACCATCCTCGACACTACCGGAGAACGCGACCAATGTTTTCCATGGATATCCTCGCTCGGCGAGGTATCGATCCACGGCCAGCTTGTAGCGTACCGTATGCAGCCGTGAACGGGTGACAATCATTGCCTTTGCCTTGCCGCCAATTCGATCCTTCACCTGGGAGGCGAAGTGCTCGATCATGATCCGCACCTTCTCGTTGATCGCGTGCGGATGTAGCTCGACGAACTGCTTCATCAAGTATGTTGCCTTCGACTTCTCGTAGCGAGGATCATCCTCGATTGTCTTGAGGAGCTTCCAATACGCCTGATAGGTGGTGTAATTGGTCAGTACGTCAAGGATGAAACCTTCCTCAATCGCTTGACGCATGCTGTACAGACTGAATGGTGCGTACGAGCCATCCCTCTGCTTTGTACCGAAGATTTCGAGCGTCTTCGCCTTCGGCGTTGCGGTGAACGCAAACATCGACAAGTTTGGTCGCCGTCCCCGCGTCTCCATCTCGGCGAGGATACGATTCTCCAGCTTCTCCTCCGGTGTCTCCACTCCCGCCTCTTCCCGCTCCGCGTCCTCAAGGGACCCAGAGGAGAGAACGGCCTTCAGGCTCTTGCTGCTCTCGCCGGACTGCGACGAATGTGCTTCGTCGATGATGACGGCAAACTGTTTTCCCCGAAGCTTGCCGATCTCGTTCACAATCACCGGGAATTTCTGCAGCGTCGTGACGATGATCGTCTTCTGGCTCTCGAGTGCGTCCTTCAGCTGGCGGGACGTCCTATCGATGTTCTCCACCACACCGAGCGTCTGCTCAAACTGCAGAACGGTTCGCTGGAGCTGTCGATCGAGGATCCGCCGATCGGTGATCACAACGATTGAATCGAAGACTCGGCAATTCTTGGCGTCGTGCAGCGTCGAGAGTTGATGTGCCAGCCAGGCGATCGTGAAGCTCTTCCCGCTACCCGCGGAGTGCTGGATCAGGTAGTGCTGCCCCGGCCCGCGCGAGCGCGCGTCGGCCACCATCCGTCGGACTGCGTCCAATTGGTGGTATCGAGGGAAGAGGATGAACCTCCTTCCGGTCTTTCGGCCGTCCTCGTCGAACTCCTCGACCTCGTAAATGAACTGCCGTATCAAGTCGAGCACGCTGTCGCGCGACCAGATCATCTCCCACAGATAACTCGTTGCATAGCCGCTCTGCGTTGGTGAAACTGGTGGGTTCCCCGCGCCACGATCCCATCCGCGATTGAACGGGAGGAATCGCGTCTTCTGTCCTCTGAGATGCGTTGTCACGTAGACCAGATTCGGATCGATGGCTAAGTGGGCGAGGCAACGGCCATACGAGAAGAGCGGTTCTCGCGGATCCCGATCTTCTTTGTATTGCTTGATCGCATCTTCCACGCTCTGGCCATTGAGCGGATTCTTCAGCTCCGCAGTGAAGATGGGAATGCCATTGAGAAAGAGCGCAAGATCCAGGCTATTCTCATTTCTCTCGCTGTAGTGCAGTTGCCTGATTACCGAGAACTGATTCGCCCGATAGAGCTCGCGCAGCTCCTCATTTAACTCGCTGGATGGTTTGAAGAAAGCAAGCTTAAACTTGCAGCCCGCATCCTTGATTCCATTTCGCAGTACATCGAGGGTTCCTCGTCGTTCGATCTCGTGCGCCAGGCGCTGCAAAAAGCGCTTCTTGACGTCTTCACTGTAGTGTTCCTTGAGTCGCCCCCATTCCTTGGGTTGGGTCGCGAGGATGAAATCGTACACGTCGTTCGGGATCAGGCAGAGGTTACGATCATATTCCTCGCTCTTGACAAGCCGATATCCGCCCGGGACGAACTCGCCGTAGCCATGCCACGGCTCGCCCGTGCGTCCACCCGATGCACCGTTTGGGAGACCGGACACCAGCACGCTTACGATCGCATCTTCGAAGGCTCGTTCTTTGATCTCCGGCATCAGATTTCCGTTCCCTCATTTAGGATGGCCATGTAACGCTCGTAGACGAAGACGCGGTTACGCGTTTTCCCAGTGATCTCACAAACGATCGAAACGTTCGTCATCGGCAGGTCTCCAAGTTATTCACCATCCTTTAATAAGGCAGTCCGTTATTAAAGGTTTCGCCATAAATCTTAATAACAATTCTGTCTGTGGCAAGCAAAGCATAACCGTCACGTCCTTAATCTCCACTTTTGCATCATTCGACCCTTCTTCACTCCGTCTCCCACGGGCCCCCTGGTGGCCACTGTGAAGAAAACTCCTCCTGATTGCGAACAGCAGCAAGAACTGGGCCCAAGAACGCCAGGAGTCGTTCGATCACTTTTCCTAGATTCGCGGGGACAGATCCTTCCTTAATGCTACGTAGGAATGACCCCCATTGAGCCACCTTACCTACGTTTGTAGCAAACTCAGATGACAACGCCATCGGCAACTCACTTGGGATTACCGTATTGCGCTGCTTGAACGTATCACGAATAGCATCTGAAAGTAGACGCCCGTCAAACGGTTCATGTTCTGAGAGCACGTAAACGTCGAAGTAATCCTTCATTCGGCTGTTCTGCAACCCGAGAGAGACCATTGTCTCAAGCTTTTCAGCGATACTTGTCTCTGGACGATAACAGCGAAGGCAAGGCGCTGGGAAGTCTAGCAGTTGAGGAAGCTTTACCCATCCGGGTTCCGGAGTGACGGCATCGCCGATCCCAATGTCCACCTGTAGAGGCAACCTCGCAGTTCCAAGTCGAGCTTCGAGGGTAACTCGCCAACCACCATAGGGATTGTCCTCTCGGATTGGTGCCACTATTACAGAATCGGGGAGGTACTCCATGCCATCGGGTTCGACATCTTGGGTACAGATCTCCCGGAAGATCTGTGTCAAGGTCTTGTAAGATAGATCTCCGAACCCGAGAAGATCGACATCCCGAGTCGGGCGTACTGTCTCCCCTATCCATATCAGCATCAGTTGAGCGCCTTTGAGAACAAAACGTTCGCAGTAGCTCGATTTCGACAATCGGTATAGCAGTCGGTGCAGAGCGAATCGCTCCAGCACAAGCTGTGCTTCAACGCCAATCGTCTTTGAGTACGCAACGAGGCGAACGTGTACCTACTTTGCCAGGCCTATTGTAGTCGTCATGCTACAAGCGCCTCCAGGTAAGGGCGCATAACGTTGGATACGCGGCAGATGCGTGCATAACGCTCCATCGCGTCCATCGTGAAACGCCGATCGCGCCACGCTTCCCGAAGAGCCTCAAGGGCCACGCCAAGCCCTATCTTATTGCGGTACTTGAAGCAATCAGCCAGCGTTTTCGCCACACTGTAGACGCGAACAGTCTGCCCCTCAAGAACGTGTTCCTCAACGCCTGCTGTCAGCGCTTCGCCGGAGAAGCGGACAACTTGAAGGGGCGGATAATCAATCACCGGTTTTCTTGCTCTACGGTCCAGCGCTATCCAGACTTGATGCGGTAGCTGCGTGCCGATGACGTGGAACTGGAGTGCGGATACAAGGCAGATGACCCCGTTTGGTGCAGCAACCGATGCGAGCACGAAACCGTGGTGTTCGGTGAGTTCGTAATCTGGATCAGGAAGACGGTACAGTCCGCGCGCGACTCGCTCCAGCTGGTTTGTTCTCACGAGGCGCGTAAGGACCTGTCTATGCAGGCCCTGTGCCTCAATATCACGTGTGCTAATCAGGCCAAGCTGTGCTGCAAGCTTGAGCACCCGTTGCGTGCTTGTCCGCTTCTTCATGTGGCTAAGTGTATACACTTATCGCCAAGTGTCAACATTTTGCCACTTCATTTCTAACATCGATGCTGCTAGCCAGAGCAACGGAGATGAGGGCAATTCGATGTTCCTCGTTTCTGGAGCAGTTGCTCGATTTCTTGGATGTCTTTCCCTCTGGTACGTTTTCTCGGTTATTAGTTCTATGTGCCGACATTATGTACCGATTACAGTGTGCTTCCAAACATACCCAAAGATCCGTCGCCCAGCCAGAAAATCCCAACCTGATTCAACATAGTCCTCATGACTCGAAGAACACTCTGCGAACCGCACCTCGTCCCACCAGATTGGACAGAAT
>JAYEFP010000107.1:0-8598 GCA_034715975.1 Candidatus Bipolaricaulota bacterium
ACCCGTTGATTGCTACCTTCTTCATTTCATTTCCTCCTGATTTCTCTTTCCCACGATATTGAGGAAATACTCATGGATTCGCAAGTCGTCGGTCAGCTCCGGATGGAAGCTTGCCACAAGAACGTTTCCTTGACGCGCCATCACGGCGTGCCTATCGCGTTTTGCAAGAGCGGTCACGCCATGCCCCAATCTAGTGATGTACGGGGCGCGGATGAAGACGGCGGGGATGTCCTTTCCAATCCCCTCGACAGCAAGCATCGTCTCGAAGCTGTGCACCTGCCTGCCCGAGGCATTGCGCGCTACCGTGATGTCAATCGCCCCCACGTACGGCTCGTCCCGCCCTTCTATCTTCCTCGCTAGGAGGATCATCCCGGCACAGGTACCGAAGAGAGGGAACCCACCATCCGCCAGGGTGCGGAGCCGGTCAAGAAACGCCACGCCTCCGATGAGGGAGATCGCTGTCGATTCCCCACCGGGGAGGATCAGCGCTGATATCTGGTCCAGCTCCTCAACGTGTTTTACGACGAGCACATCGACGCCAAGCCTGGATAAGCTCCGCATGTGCTCACGCACCGCACCCTGCAAACCGAGTACACCGATCCTCATCTAGCGGACCTGCATCATCTCGTGCGGCGGAATCTCGTCTATCGATATTCCCACCATTGCCTCGCCGAGCCCCTTCGAAACGCGGGCTACGACCGCTGGTTCATTGTAGTGAGTCGTCGCCTCGACGATCGCGCGGGCCCTCTTCTCCGGATCGCCCGACTTAAAGACGCCGCTTCCGACGAAGATTCCATCGCAGCCAAGCTGCATCATCATTGCTGCATCGGCCGGTGTGGCGATCCCGCCAGCAGCGAAATTGACAACGGGGAGCCTCCCAAGCTCGCGGATCATGCGCAGAACCTGGTAGGGGGCGCCCATCTCCTTTGCCAGGCTCATCACCTCCTCCTCTGGTGCGGCGATCACGATGCGGATCTGCTCGTTCATCAACCGCATATGCTTCACCGCTTCGACAACATTTCCAGTCCCCGGCTCGCCCTTAGTGCGGATCATCGCCGCCCCTTCGGCAATGCGCCGTGCCGCCTCACCCAGATTGCGTGCACCGCATACAAACGGGACAGTGAATGCCCACTTGTCGACGTGATACTTGGGGTCGGCGGGGGTGAGGACCTCCGACTCATCGATGTAATCCACCTCGAGAGACTCGAGAACCTGTGCCTCAGCGAAGTGTCCGATACGCACCTTAGCCATTACAGGAATAGAGACGGCGTGCTGGATCTCCTTCACCCTTCCCGGGTCGGCCATGCGCGCCACTCCGCCTTGGGCACGGATGTCGGCGGGGACCCTCTCCAGGGCCATGACCGCTACTGCTCCAGCAGCCTCCGCGATCTTTGCTTGCTCGGCGGTAGTCACATCCATGATCACGCCGCCCTTCAACATCTCCGCGAGTCCACTCTTTACTCGGAATGTACCTTTTTCTCCCATTGCTCTCACCCCTCTATTTGACTACGAGGAAATTATACTCCCATTCCGCCACCCTCTAAAGGGTGAGAATTCACCACGAAGAGCACTTGGGGGGTGTAGTAAACAGGACCAACTACTACACACCCCCCAAGGACATGAAGAATAGGATTCGACGAGCTGCCAAATTGGACAATACGTTGCGGGATTCAAGTACACTGTGAATTTGTCCAGGAGCATCGCCAGGCCTATGACTGCTATCAAGCGCTTTGTTCTGTGGCTTTTTCGTGGCGAAAAGAGGTCTATACCTCTTGCGAAAGTCTTAGCGGTTTGCTCCCTTTTCTCGTTACTCATCTCACTTGGAACGACAAAGAACCGTTCTTTCAATACCCGCAGGCGCAACCGTCCTTGCGGGATTCCGATCCGCCGTGAAGGACACCTCGCTCCTGATCGATCCAGATCCCTTGATAGCCGCCGTATCCGTCGTCTTTGTAGGTCACGTTGTGTCCGCGCGTCCGTAGACCATCCGCTACCGTCTCCGGGATTCCCGGTTCCAAGTAGACGGTGCCGCCATCGTTCATCACATCTCCCACGGGAGTTGAGGAACCATCGTGACGGAAGCGGAGGGCATCCCCCGCTTGCTGCACGTCCATGCCAAAGTCAATCACGTTGCATAGCACCTGCACCTGTCCCTGCGGCTGTTGATCGCCCCCCATCACTCCAAACGAGAAGACAGGCTGTCCATGTTGAGTGACAAATCCAGGAATGATCGTGTGGAACGGTCGTTTGTGCGGTTCCAGGCGATTGGCGGCGTGTGGATCCAGGTCAAACAGCGCTCCGCGATCCTGCATGGCAAACCCGACTCCAGGTGGAACGATTCCCGAGCCGAAGCCGTGGTAGTTGCTCTGGATTAGTGAGACCGCGTTTCGCTCGCTGTCGACCACTGTGAGATAGACCGTATCCCCATCGCGCAACGCGCTTGACTCGGGTGGAAATTCACGGGCTGCATGTAGAGGATCGATCCTTTCTCGTTGTCTCGCTGTGTATTCGTCGGAGAGTAGATGATAGATAGGTGGATCGTAGAAGCTGGGATCGGTATAGAAGCGCGCCCGATCCTCATAAGCAAGCTTTTTTGCCTCCACGAGGTGGTGCAGATAGTCATCGGAGTTGTGCCCCATTCCCGCAAGGTCGAAACCATCGAGGATACGCAACATCTGAAGCGCTGCCAACCCTTGCGTGTTTGGAGGAAGCTCCCAGACTTCATAGTCGCGATATGGCGTGCTAATTGGTTCAACCCATGTTGATTCGTGGTCGGCAAGGTCGCGCATGGAGATGTATCCGCCCAGGCGCTCGCTCGCGGAAACGATCTTCTCTCCGATCTCCCCGAGGTAGAACGCGTCCCGTCCGCCACTTACGATCGCACGCAGGCTGCGGGCAAGGTCAAGATTAGCAAAGACATCCCCGCACGCGGGGGCGTCCCCTTGTGTGAGGAAGGTCTCCGCAGCGGCGGAATCCTTGCGTAGCAGATCGGCAGCTTCCGCCCATGCGCGAGCGATCACGAGGCTCACCGGGAACCCCTTCTCCGCATATGTAATCGCTGGCGCGAGGAGATCGGCGATTGAGAGACGACCAAAGCGATCGTTCAACGCATACCAGCCGTCCACGCAACCTGGGATGCTCCACGACAGCACCCCGCGCAGCGGAATCCGGTCGAGCTCTCTATCGGAAAAGACATCCCGCGTGAGAGAGTAGGGAGAACAGCCGCTTCCATTCAAGCCGTACAAGCGCTGCGAGCCGGCATCCCACACGATAGCGAACAAGTCTCCCCCAAGACCGCAACTCATCGGTTCGACCAGGCCAAGCATGGCGTTGACCGCAATAGCAGCATCGACCGCGCTGCCTCCACGCTTCAATATATCAATACCTACCTGTACAGCGAGCGGTTGGCTTGTTGCCACCATCGCCTCGGGCGCGAGAACCATCGACCGTCGCCTGCCATTGATGATTGTAGTATTCATCTTGCCTCCCGGAAGGAAGAGTACCTCCACGCGTGATGGCTTGCCAGCAGCAAAGTATTTGGGTTTTTCTGACGTGCGATGCACGGTATAATTAAGAAGATCAAGGAGTGAGTAATGGAGAAAAGAATCTTGTTACGCGATCTGCTGCTCAAGCACCCGGCCGATGTCGCCGAGGTGCTTTCTCATCTATCGGATGAGGAGGCAACGGAGCTTCTCCATCGCTTATTCCTGCGTCACGCAGCAGCGGAGCCGCTCGGAGAGATGGAGCCTGAGGATTCGGCCGAACTCTTGAGCGAGATCGATCGCGATGAGGCGATCAAGATCCTCTCCCGAATGGATCCCGATGATGCCGTCGACGTGTTGGACGAGCTTCCGGACAGCGTGCAGGAGGAACTCCTCTCACGCTTAGGAAAGGAAGACGCCAAGGTACTATCAGGCCTTCTGACCTACTCACCGGACACGGCGGGCGGACTGATGTCGCCGGAGGTCGTTGCGCTTCCGATCGATATGTCGGTGCAGAAAGCGATCGATTCTCTGCGGAAAAAAATAGAAGAAGTGGAGACGATCTACTACGCCTATGCCGTCGATGAGCAGGATCACTTGCAGGGTGTCTTCTCGCTGCGTGACATGGCGCTCGCTCCGCCTGACACTCCGCTGGCGAAGCTTCTTAAGCGGGATGCCGTATCCGTTCCGGTTGATGCGGATGCGGAAGACGTGGCCCATTTGTTCGATAAGTACAACTACTACGCTCTACCGGTTGTCGACGAGGACCAGAAGTTGTTGGGAATCATCACTATCGATGACGTAATTGATGTCATCCGTGAAGAGGCGACCGAGGACATCTACGGAATGGCGAGCGTGCCAATGGAGGAGGGAGTCGATACGTCCCTCGCTGATTCCTTGCGCATGCGTCTCCCTTGGTTGTATGTTCGCCTGGGAACGGCGCTGCTGGCGGCGATGATCGTCGGGATCTTCGAAAATTCAATTGCAAAAATGGCCGCACTTGCGGTCCTCATGGGAGTGGTTGCCGGACAAGGGGGGAGCGCCGGCATGCAGACGGTGACGATAATCACCCGCGGAATGGCCTTGGGCGAGCTCGACCAGCAACGTGGCTGGCATTTGCTGGGCAAGGAGGCATTGCTTGGCGTAGCAAATGGGGCCTTCATCGGCATAACAATCGGCATTATTACGTATGTGTGGAAAGGCGAGATCATGCTGGGTATAGCGGCGTGTTTGGCCATGATTGTTAACATGTTCGTTGCTGGGGCGGCAGGGGTGTTGATCCCAGTTTCCTTGCGCGCAAGGGGGAAGGATCCTGCTCTTGCTGCGGGGATCTTCCTTCCCACGGTCACCGATGTGCTTGGATTTGCCTCTCTCTTCCTAATTGCGCATCTTCTCCTTCCTGGAATATAAGGATGAAGAAGCAAGACTCACTCCCAGCCTGGTCATATTCGCTTGTCCTCGCGCTACAGGGAATCGTCATCGTTGTCGGGCGCCTGCCCACAAGCCTTCAGATCGCAGTTTCTGTGGAGACGGTTCTGTTTGTGGCATACCTTATAATTCGCTCACGTCGCGACACCACACAAACCCAGGCGGTGTCGAATCTTCTCCCCCTCTTTCCCGGACACCTCTTGCTGCTGTTTGCCCTGTCGATCATTCCAGGGCAAAATACGGGTTTGGTGGCCCTGTGGATGGTTATCCCCGCGACGAGTGTACTCTACGATCTTGTTTCGTTGAGGAAAAGAAAGCTGGCACCAAAGCAGGTCTCGATCTTGACAGTGTTATACTGTATAATTTGGGCCGATCTTTTCGTTCTCTTGGAGCGGGTAGTCGCCTTAGGAAGAGACCTACATGGCGCTTCTGAGATCAAACTGATCGTTGTGTTTGGTGTTCTTGCAGTGGTATTCTTGGCTGCAGGAGTATACAGGCACGTATGTGCGATCAAGATAGTAAGGAGTGATAAAGCATGGAAAGAGTAGCTGTTTTAATTGCAGGATTGATCACGTTCCTATTTGGGTTTGCCGCCTTTGGACAAACGGCAACAACGCCGGCAGCGGGAAGCTCCGTGATCTCGCTCGTCGTCATTCTTGCTGTCTTCGGTGCGGTCTTCTATTTCATGTTGATCCGCCCGCAGCGCAAGCGGCAGTCGAAACACAATGAGCTGATATCCACTCTGAAGCGAGGAGACAGTGTAGTCACCGCTGGCGGGATTTACGGGGAGATCGATTCGATCAGCGACACGTCGATGGTATTGACGCTAGAGGATGGCGGCAAGATCCGGCTGGCGAAGAGTAGTGTCGTCGACAAGCGAACAAAGTAACCGCTAGGGAGGGCTCATTGTAATGGCACACAGCAATATGGCGCGCAACGATTGGCTGCGCTTTGGAACAGTGCTTCTGGTTATCGTCGGATCATTGGCCATCCTCTACCCGTTTTGGCCTCTCAAGGATGTAGTACCTCTCGGGCTTGACCTGCAAGGCGGAGTGAGACTTGTTCTCGAAGCGCAGGATGTATCGGATATGACCGCAGCGCAGAAGCAAGATACGCTCGATCGTGTGATCACCATCCTCAACAACCGTGTCGATCAGTATGGAATGGCAAATGCGGAGATCAAGCGAATGGGAACCGACAGGGTCCTTGTCAATCTCCCTGGAACAAAGGATCCGACTCAAGCACGTACGCTGATTGGTCAGACGGCGATGCTCCAGTTCCATAAGGTGGTCGAGGCGGGGACAAGCCCCAACTCCGATTTGGTGCCCTCCTCCTCCGCACAAGAGGTTCTCTACAACCGCGATGGTATCCCCTACATCTTAGAAACTGAGCCGTTACTAACTGGTGCCGCTCTGTCCGATGCCCTGGTACGCACCTCCCAATCGATGCAAAACGCTGGTGCGTTGTTCATCGCCATGACGTTTAACCAAGAAGGGGCGCAGCAATTCGTTGAAGCCATCCGCAAGCTGAAGGGAGACAATCCGGACACTCCACAGAACGAAGGGGATCTCCTGGCAATCGTATTGGACAACGTAATCTACAGCGCGCCGCGCATCACCCAGTCGATCAAGGATGCCGCGGCGAAGGGCTGGCGTAATGTTCAGAGCACAACGACCATAAGCGGCAAGTTCACCAAGGAAGAGGCAACGCGTATAGCCATCGTCCTGCGTGCCGGTGCATTGCCAGTGGCGGTGAAGGTAGTCGAGGAGAATACGGTTGGTCCGACTCTCGGTAACGACTCGATCCGCAGGGGAATGATGACTATTGTTATTGGGTTCATCATCATCCTGTTCTACATGCCGATTTACTACCGCATGTTTGGTATCGTCGCTGACGCGGCACTGATATTGAACATGCTGATTATCTTCGGATCGCTCGTGATATTCCACGCGACGCTGACCCTGCCGGGTATTGCGGGTATCATCCTGACAATCGGTATGACGGTCGATGCCAACGTTATCATCTTCGAGCGAATCAAGGAAGAGCGGCGCACTGGCAAGTCCCCGCTAGCGTCAGTAAGAACGGGTTTTGAAAAGTCGCTTTCCGCGTTGCTCGACGCAAACATCACAACCATTCTCACTGCGTTGATCCTCCTTCTCATCGGAACGGGGCCGGTGAAGGGGTTTGCGATCACGCTCGGTATCGGTGTTGCTGGAAGCCTGTACTGTGCTCTTGTCGCTAGCCGATTGCTCTTGGAGAAGGCTGGCTTCGCCGAGTATATCCCGGTGAAGGTGGCAACGCAGCAGTAACAAAGAGGATAAGCTTCAGTAGCGCGTCATCAAAACGGATGCCGCCGTTCTTGACCAGAAGATCGAGGTCGATCGCTAGGTCGAGTGCGGCGGCAAGTCTTTCTGCAGTGTGTTTATTGGCTTGCCCAATTGATCGGCGCACAATCCAGCCGGGGACTCCAAGGACAGAAGAAATCTTCGCGGCGTTCATCTTCTCGTCGAGGAGTGTACGAATCATCAATGTACGGGTCAGTTGACGTGTGAGTGCCGAGAACATCTTTCCAGAATCCTCATGTGATCTTGCAAGGCGCGTTGCCGCTGCGTGCAAGTCGCCATCCATGATTGAGTCGAGGAGCGGATAGATGGAGCTCTCACCTGCGGCGAACACCAAAGCAAGGACCTCATCCGCATCGAGCGTCCTCTCAGGGGCGAAGGTCTTAAGCTTCTTCGCCTCCTCACGCAACGCCAGCAGATCACCATTGCAACGATCGATGAGAGCCTTGCGCGCCGCCGGCGTGAGGCGCAGCTCATGTAGAGCGATAATTCGCGTCGCTTCCTCCTTATTTTCTCTGCCTTTGAATGGTGGGAGAGCGAGGACCTTGCCGGACTTTCTCGCTAGCTTCACCAGTGGGCTCGTCCCCTTCAGATCGACCGCGACGAACGTGAGATACGTCTGTGGCGGAAGGGATTCCGCGATGATCATGGAGAACGCCTTCTGCTTGATCTTCTCGGCCCGGCGAACTACGAAGTGCCGCGTAGCGGCAAAGAGCGATGCCGATGACAGTTCGACCGCAAATGAAGAACCGTTGATCTCGTCCCCGAATAGCCTGTGCTGCTCGGCATTGGAGTCAGTAGCAAGTATCGCCTCGCTGCGGGCTGTGAGCGCACCCTCGCAACGGTATGCGTCGCCGAAGATCAAGATCAGTTGTGATTCAGGCATGAACCCTCGCTAATCGGGTAAGATGATTAGATCTTAGCAGGCTTGAAGGACGCGGGCAATGGAAGAAGAGAGCTGTCAGCAGTCAGCCTTCAGCAATCAGGGGGAGTCCTGTCCGATCTTACAGATGATGAGCCTCTTGCAAAGACCTCTCTACCTCACCGGCACAGGCAGGCATGAAACCGTGATGCGTAATGGGTAAGGGGCAATGAGAGAGAGCAAGAGCATTCTCGCGGTAGAGTAGAGGAGTAGGTGACAGGGTTTAGGCTTCGGCATACTTCAGTTACAGGGTTTTCCCGTTGTGGTTCATTAGCCGCATGCCTTGCTCTGTGCCCTACTCCCCCCTCGTCGAACCGGACATGCGGTTTTCCCGCATCCGGCTCTCCTGGAAACTCTCGCCTCAGACACTCACAGAGAGTTGCACGGTTAGGCCCCTCATAGATACACCAGCCCCATTCGGTTC
>JAYEFP010000108.1:0-8557 GCA_034715975.1 Candidatus Bipolaricaulota bacterium
ATCTTCTCCTTGAGATAGGGACAGACGAGATGCCAGTCGAGCTGCTCTCGCCGATGGCAGCGGATCTTTCATTGCGCGTAGACAGTGCTCTGGGAGAGAATGGTTCGTTGGACGGCGGCATACGCGTACTCTATACACCACGCCGACTGGCGTTGATCGCAAGCGATGTTTCGATCCAAGCTTCTGATGATGAAGAAAGGGTAACCACCATCTCTCGTATACTCGGAGAGAGCGTAAATGAACTGGTAAGTGAAGGGGCAATGCACCGGGATTCCTCACCAGTGATGTTCATCCGCCCTATTCGCTACGTCGTTTGCATGTATGGCGAACAGGTCATTCCGCTTCGCGTTGGAAACACTGTTGCAGATCGCCAGACGCGCCCCCACTGGCGGAGCGCTGCAGGAGAGGAAATCGCGCTGTCCTCTGCGGCCGATTACGAACGGGTGCTTGCAGCGGAAGGGGTTATCGTTGACCAGGGGCTGCGCAAACAGATGACGAGGGATGCCATTGCCGCTGCCGCAAGTGAGGCGAACGTATCCTCACAGGTCGATGATAATCTGCTAGCGAAAATCGCGGATGGCGTGGAATACCCGCAGCCGGTGATCGGCAGAGTGAATCTTCCCCCCGATCTTCCGGCGGTGTTTGTGAAGGCTGCGCTACGTGAGGCGGGCTTAGTCCCTCTTGATGTGAGCCGCGGGAGTGTTGTTCAATTTGTCGGATTTGCTGATGGACCGATCGACCGAGATGTTGTCCGCGCAGGCTATGAACGCGTGGCGCGAAGTGCGTTGCGTGGTTGCAGGCTCCTCTACGCACGCGATCGTGAGGCATCGCTGGCTGATCGGGTGCGCAGCTTGCGCAATATCGGCGATGAAGTAGGCGTGGGATCGCTGTGGGAGAAGACCGAGCGATTGCGTGCGCTTTCAGAACAGGTCGCACAAGCGCTACATACATCAGTGGGAATTGTGGATCGAGCCGCGTTTCTCTGCCAGGCGGACCTGGCAACATGGATTGTGCGCGAGTTTCCATCATTGCATGGAATCGCTGGTGCGGTTTACGCGAAGCTCGATGGTGAAGAATCGAGCGTTTGCATTGCCCTCGAACAGGGGGCGGCCTCGAACCTGGAGACGGTGAGGGTCCCCGCGAGTCCGGAAGGGCTTGCCATCGCCATTGCCGAGAAGTACGACCATCTGGCGACCCTTCTCTTGACTGGGAATGAGACGTGCGCTCCACAGGTCGTCAGCGCAGGAGACGATCTGATTGTCCTGATGATCGCCGGAAAGGTCGATCTTGACCTTATGTCAGTGCTTGGTCCACTGTGCGAGCAGTACCGCATGCTCGCCCCCGCGATAAGGATAGAAGACCTGGAAGGGGCTCTTCACACGTGCATGGAAGAGCGCTTAATTCACTACTTGGAGACTAGGCAGGAGATCACATCGAGAATAGCTTCCGCTCTTCCCCAGGCAGTAAGATCCAACCCTTATCGAAGCAGCGCCTGCGCGCTAGGATTGCAGGAGGCGAGCGGCAAAGAGGACTTTGCCTTGTTGCTGGGATCGTTTGCGAAGCTGCGGACGCGCTTTCGCGCCGGAAGCGTGCGCGTTTTCGACCCCGCCTTGTTTGAAGGAGAGAGCGAGAGGGGCCTGTGGCGCGAATACCTGAAAGCAGAGGGGAAAGTGGAAGGCCTTCTTGCAGAACTTGATTACGCACAAGCGATAGATCAGCTCACTTCAGTGTGGGGCGCGATCGATCGCTACGCGGAAGATGTGGATTCAGGTGCGGGATCTGAAGAAATGAGAAACAACCGCTTGGGGCTGATCGCATCTATCGTCGATCTGTACTCGCGCGTAAGTGATTTTGCCGCGCTGCTGGAAGCGGACGGATATACCCCAGATGAAGAGAAGAAATGACAAATAGGCTTACAAGCGCGCGCATCGAGGTCTGTGAGATCGAACTTGTCGGTTTCCACGGCTACTACGATGTAGAACGGACGAAAGGGAATCGCTTCTCCATCGATCTTCGAGCAGAGGGTGACTTTTACGCCTCTCTGTCAAGCGATCGATTGGAGGAGTCCATCGACTATTCGCAGATGGTACAGGTTGTTCGCGATGTCAATCGGGCAAGAGATTATCTTCTCATCGAGTCCTTTGCCGATGGGATCGCAAACGCCATGCTTGAAAGGTTCCCGCGCATGCAGAAAATTGCCGTACGGGTGGAGAAACTTCACCCGATGGGCTTGGGAAGAGTGAGATGTGCAGCAATAGAGATCGAGAAAGAGAGGTAGCATTAACGGATCTCGTCTATCTTGGACTGGGGTCGAACATGGGGAACCGGCGTGAGCAGATAGATGATGCTCTCGGGTTCCTCGTGAAGAGTGGTGTGCACGTCGTGCGGCGCTCCTCTTTCTACGAGACGCAGCCGGTCGGTATTGCCGACCAGCCGTGGTTCCTAAACGCGGTTGTGGCGGTGCAGACTGATCTTGGCCCCTCGGATCTCCTCGCTCTATGCAAGGAGGCCGAGCGTCGAGGAAAGAGGACGCACACTGTTCGCTTCGGCCCTCGCACGATAGACATCGACATCCTGCTCTACAAAGGTCGGAGCTACCGTGACAGTAGCCTCCAGATCCCTCACCCCCGCATGCACGAGCGCCGATTCGTCCTGGTTCCGCTTGTCGAAATCGCCCCTGGAATAAACATCCCGGGAGAACAAACGCAATACGCCAAAATACTGGCGGGGCTCGATGAGAGAAAGAAGGTGACAAAATCAAAGGAACACGCATTCTGATAACGGTCGATACGACCGAGAAACACGTCAAACGTACACGCGTGGCAATCGTCGAAGACGAGAAGTTGATGGAAATCTACTACGCGCATCCGACGCAAGAGAACATAGTAGGCAACGTCTACAAGGGAAAGGTGGAGGATGTACTCCCCGGGCTGGGCTCGGCGTTCGTCAATGTGGGAGAGAAGGAGAGCCTCTTCCTATCGAAGGGCGAGATCAACGATCAAATCATGATCGAGAAGGGATTCAAGCCATGGCATGGTGGTGCGCCGATCAACAAGCTCCTGCGCCCCGGTCAAACGCTCACCCTGCAGGTGAGGCGCGGGGGAATCGGATCGAAGAATCCGCAAGGGACGACGAAGATCAGCCTCCCTGGACGGTTCTGGGTCTTTCTTCCCACTGAGGATCGGCTGGGGGTATCCCGTCGCGTTGACAGTGTGCGCACGCACCGTCGGCTACGCCGTATCGCGCGTGAGCTGAAGAAAGACGGGCAGGGGATGATCGCTCGGACGGCGGCGCAGTCGGCGAGCAAGAAGGAATTGACGCGTGACTATAAGCTCCTGGTGCAAACTTGGGAGAGCATCGAGACCGCGGCAAGGACAGCATCAGCCCCGCAGCTCCTGTATAAGGGGATGGGCCTCGTTCAGACGATCCTCCGTGATCGTCTTGTCCCAGACGTGGCTGAGGTGATCGTTGATTCAGAATTCTTCCGCGAGAAGATACAATACTTCCTGGAATACATGCACATGGAGGATTACAAGGAGCGCATCTCCCTCTACCAAGGAAAGGACAACTTTTTCCAGCACTACCATCTAGAGGAACAGATTCAGGAGACGCAATCGCGGCGTGTGTCGCTGGGCGACGGTGGTTCGATAGTGATCGACGAAACAGAGGCATTGATTGCTATCGATGTGAACACCGGAGGAGACGTGCAGCATCGTAACCAGCGCTCAGCGATTCTCAACACAAACCTAGAGGCGGCGTGTGAGATCGCTCGCCAGCTACGGCTGCGACAGATGAGCGGAATTGTTGTCGTCGATTTCGTGGATATGGATGACCCAAAGGACGAGCAGGCACTGATCGACAAGGTGAAGGAAGAACTGAAGAAGGACAGGTCGTCATCTGATTTCGTCGACCTGACTGGCTTGGGGCTCGTGGAGATAACGCGTAAGCGTGCAGGGGAAAGTCTTGCCGACATGCTGGAAAGCGCGCAGTTTGATGCTTGATCGGATGAGGGAGAGCCGCTAGAATAGAAAACCATGAGTTGGGCGAATAGCTCAGTTGGGAGAGCGTTCGGGTCACATCCGAAAGGTCGCAGGTTCGAGCCCTGCTTCGCCCACTTTCCTTTTCTTAGGTCCGGCAGCGTAGCCCACAGGGAACTGCTTCAATGGGATCTGGGAGCAATCACACTTGGTTGATACTGGAGGAGGCCCGAATCATGCGCGCATTGCTGACCGGAGGAACGGGATTTATCGGCTCGAGCATAGCCCGTGCTCTCCTTGATTCAGACTACGAGGTTCGCGCCTTGGTTCGCGATGGCTCAGACACGCGCAATCTCGACGGGCTTGAGATTGAACGCGTCATCGGCGATATCACAGATCCCGTATCTCTCGCAGCTGCCATGCGTGACTGCACGCACGTGTTTCATGCCGCAGCCCTGTACTCGTTTTGGGTCACTGTCCCCGGTCTGATCGAGCGTGTGAACGTTGATGGTACACGCAATGTGCTGCAGGCGTCTTTGGAGGCAGGGATAAAGCGAGTGATTTACACTAGCTCTGTTGCCGCGCTTGCCGTTCCAGACAAGGGGAGTCCGGTCGATGAATTGACGCCGATCGACCCGAGCAAGATCATCGGCGCGTACAAGAAGAGCAAGTATGCCGCAGAGCAGGTTGCACTGGAGTACGCGGCAAAGGGGCTACCTGTGGTGATCGTCAACCCCTCGTTTCCCGTCGGTCCGCGCGATATCAAGCCGACCCCGACCGGCCAGACGATCGTTGACTTTCTTAACCGCCGACTTCCGGCCTACGTCGACACCGGAATGAACGTTGTCGATGTGGAGGATGTTGCCCGCGGTCACGTTCTCGCCGCGGAAAACGGGAGAATCGGCGAGCGCTACATCCTCGGGGGAAAGAACATGACTATGGCTGAGCTTCTCGCCCTCCTGTCCAGAGTCACCGGCATCCCTGCCCCCCGCATACGGTTGCCGTATCGGACGCTCCTTGCCTTGTCCTACGCCAACGCAGCCTGGTGCAAGATGACCAGGACTACTCCCAGAATGACGCCGGACACGATTCGCATGTCGCGTCACCATATGTACTATGACGCGACAAAGGCGATCCATGACCTTGGTCTACCGCAGACCTCGCCCGACGTGGCGCTGAAAAAGGCGGTCGACTGGTTCATCGCACAGAAACAAGCTTGATCTCTTCTCCGAAGCAGCAGGACTCATTTACCGCCGAGTAGAGAGGAGGCGCGTGATTGTTTAGGACAGTGACTTCCGATGTATCCGCCGTTTCCAGCTTCGTAGCAAATAGCCGCCAGTCCATGTAGCATGTTTCCTCCTCCCTCTCTAAAATTCCGTACGTCGGGTTTTCCCTGCCTGCGGCAGGCAGGCCCAGTACGGCTTCAAACTGGAAGTCAACCACGACCTTCACCGGTAATAACAGGCTTAAGCGCAAGGTCCGCATTCACCCATTCAGTACCAACTTATATGTGGCCTAAGCTCTTGGTTCAGAGAGGAGTGTTTCCCCAGCAATGCTGGTTGTCCCGTAATCGAGCTCTACGGTCCGGAAGGTTCGCTAGCCCTGCACTGGCAAGGACATCTACTTCGAAGCTTTCATCTCCCAAAGTCACCTCTAAGAGACGTCGGATATACTATGCGGGCATACAGTCAATTCCCGCCGCCAGACTTCCACCGGCTAGACACGCGGCCCTATGGGCTGCGAACGAAGAGGACGAAGAATGGCATTTCATGAGTTGTCCAATCGTGTGATTGATTGCGTTCTTGAGGCGCAGCAAGAACTGGGGTCAGGGTTATTGGAGTCGACGTATGAGCAGTGCCTTTCTCGCGTACTCAAGTGCAATGACATTCGGTTCAAGTTGTCGCATCAACATCTTGTCCTCTGACTACTTTGTGCTCTTTGTGTTCTTCGTGGTGAAAGAGTATTGTCCCTCTTCCAGAATCCTGGCACTTTACCGTTCTTCTTTGCTTGCACACTCGAAACGACAATGAGCCCATTGTCCTTTGCTACTTTGCAACCACTTTCTGTTCCAGCTCTTCCCAGCGCGCGAAGAGATTATCCAGCTTGTGCTGCGCCTCATTGCGTGCCTCGTACACTTGTTGCAGTTTCTCGTGCTCGCTGACCACGTCCGGCTGCTCAAGCTCGGCCTGGAGATGGGCCACCTTTTCCTCCGCGGCGAGGATGCGCTCCTCCATCCCCTCCCATTCTCTCTTCTCAAGGTAGGTCAAGCCTGAGCGCTTCGGACGAGCCACCTGCTTACGTTTAGCCGGCTCCTCTGCTGTGCGAGAGATGCTCTCCAAGCGGGTCGCTGCCTCCTGCCACTGTGAGACACTTCCGTAGTTACCCCAGCTTCCATCACCGTGCAGGCCGATGATGTCGGTGCAGACGCGATCGAGCATGTGACGGTCATGCGTTATCAGTACGACCGCGCCGGGAAATTCGATCAGCGCGCGTTCGAGAACCTCGATCGACTGAATGTCGAGATCGTTTGTCGGCTCGTCAAGCATGAGCACATCCACCTGCTCGCGCAGCATCATCGCCATCAACACCCGCGCCTGTTCTCCGCCGGAGAGGTCGCCGACCGGTGTCTCCAACTGGTCAGGGCGAAAACCGAAGCGCGCCGCCCAGGGGATGATATGAGTGCTGCGGCCAAGGTAGGAGACCGTGTCGCCACTTGGAGCAAGCGCCCGTCGTAGCCGCTCTTTCTTATCAAGCTGCTCGCGTTGCTGATCGAACAGGGCAATGTGAAGATCCGAAGCGTGTTTCACCGTCCCCGCATCGGGAGGGAGCTTTTCCGCCAGTACGCGCAGCAGCGTGGTCTTGCCCGACGCGTTGTTCCCGGCGATCCCCACGCGAGAATCCCGCGTAACGAACACGTTAAGATCACGAAACAGAATCTTGCCGCCGAGCGATTTCGTCATTCCTTTAGCGATTATGAGATCGTTAGTCTTGCGGCCCGTGGAGCGGAAACCAATCTCAAGATCAGCCCCCTTCTGCTGGCGGCGTTTCGCCTCAGAGAGGCGCTTGATCTTCTCGTGTGCAGCATGGACGCGGTATATGGCCTTTGTCCCGCGTGCCTTCGGCCCGCGGCGCAGCCACTCCACCTCGCGGCGAACCTCGCCAGCAAGCGCACGCCGTTCCGCGCTCTCGGTATGCAGGAACGCCTGCCGTTTCTCAAGGAAATCGCTGTAGTGGCCGCGGACGCTAAAGAAACCATCGCGGTAGCGCGGGTTGATCTCCACAATGCGATTCGTGACTCGCTCCAGGAAGTAGCGATCGTGCGTGGTGACGACAAACGAGATCCGCGCACGTCCCAGAAAGCGCTCCAGCCAATCGATCCCCTGCAGATCGAGATGATTCGTCGGCTCATCCATCAGAAGGAGATCCGGCTCCTGGACAAGCTGGCATCCGATGGCAAGCCGCTTGCGCCAACCGCCTGAAAGGCTCTCTACATATGTGCTGCCGTTCTCAAAGCCGAGGCGGCGGAGCATCTTGCGAGCCCGCACCTGTGGCTCGTAGTCCTCCATCGGGAGATTGGCGAGCGGCGTCAGGAGCGCTCCCTCCACCGTCACCCCGCGGGGGAAAACGTCGATCTGCGGAAGGTAGGCAATGTGGGCGTCGTTAGCGCGATCTACCGATCCGGAATCGGCAGGCTCGATGCCAGCAAGGATGCGCAAGAGCGTCGTCTTCCCCGCTCCATTTGGACCGATCAACCCCGCGCGCTCCTCTTCGTGAAAAGTGAGCGACAACCGATCGAACAGATCGTGCGAGGCATACGTCTTACTCAGATCACGCACCGCGAGTATCGCTCTCAACTGATCTCCTTCAATATGTCGAAACCTGCCCTTTCATCACTGACTTCTTCCGATTCCGCATTTCGCTCGGCGCTTAGATGGCCATCTACCACGAAGCCCACGAGGAAACCCATAGGCAGCAAAGAGAGACAATGTTGGGCACAAACTTGCACCTTATGGAGCTTCCGTAGCGTTGCAGCTTGTCTGCAACGGTTGTATGGCATGAACCTAGCAAAGAGCGCCTTTTGTGGAAGATAACGCTTTTTAGTTCCGCCTTCTTCCTCCTCGTTTCCCAAAACTAGCACCACGAAGGACACGAAGCGCACGAAGAAACTGCATGCTTCTTGTTTTCTCTGGTACAGCAGGCGGTTCTTCTGCATGTTGCTCTCTTTCCTTTGCGTTCTTTGCTTGAGGAAAGGCTTTCCCCCCTTCGTGTTCTTCGTGCCCTTCGTGGTGAGTGATCTTCCGTTTGCTTTTTCCGTTCCGCGCTCCGAGTTTTGCGCTCCGAATTCCTTTCTCTCTTTATCGTACGCAATCGGCGACGCTGTTTCCTGTATTCTTGCCGTAATGGCGTGCTAGAACTACGATAGATGTATGACAGCATCAATTCACGTGGGGACTTCGGGCTACAGCTTCAAGGACTGGCTAGGCACAGTCTATCCGGCCAAGATGAAGGCGGGAGACTTTCTCTCACACTACGCCAAGATGTTCTCCACCGTGGAGATCAACTCTACCTACTACCGCGTC
>JAYEFP010000109.1:0-8535 GCA_034715975.1 Candidatus Bipolaricaulota bacterium
TGCCGGCTAAAGTCCCTAACCTATTGATGAACGGTGCGTGGGGAATCTCTGTAGGAATGACGACCCAGATCCCACCGCACAACCTGGGGGAGCTGATCGACGGGGTTCTTCTCCTCATGGACAACCCTCTGGCATCAGTGAAAGATTTGATGCAACACATCCTTGGCCCGGATTTTCCCACCGGGGGCATTATCATGGGACGCAGTGGAATCGAGGAGATGTACCGCACCGGGCACGGGAAGGTCACTCTGCGCGGCAAGGCGGAGATCGAGGATGACCAGATTATCATCAGTGAGATACCCTATCAGATAAAGAAATCAACGATTGTGGAATCGATCGCGGGCAAGGTGCATGGTGGGCAAATCGACGGCATCTCCGACTTGCGCGATGAGTCCGATCGCGAAGGGATGCGCATTGTGGTCGACCTGAAGCGCTCAGCTAACCCGAATGTGGTGCTGAACCAGCTCTTCAAGTTCACCCCACTGGAGAAGACCTTCGCTGCCATTTTTCTAGTGATCATCGACGGAAACCCGCGCACCCTGTCCCTGAAAGAGATCCTAAATTCGTTCATCGATTTTCGTCGCGAGATTGTCCGCCGGCGTACTGCGCATCGGCTCGACGTGGCGCGCAAGCGAGCGCACATATTGGAGGGGTACCGGATCGCCTTGGCTAATATCGATCGCGTGGTCAAGATCATCCGTGGGGCAAAGGATACACCTGCCGCTGCCGAGCAACTGAAGAGTGAGCTTGCCTTGAGCAATGAGCAAACAGACGCCATTCTGAAGATGCGCCTGGCACAATTGACGACCCTCGAGGGAAACAAGATCGATAGCGAGTACGAGGAGAAGGTGCGCGTGATCGCCGAGTATGAACAGATACTCGGAAGTGAGCTGCTCCTCGATGAAACGATCAAGAAGGAACTGCGCGAAATCAACGACAAGTACTTGAGCGAACGGCGCACCCTGATCACGGATGAGGACGGTAATGTCGATTTCAACAGCCTTATCCCTGATTACGATCTGATGGTGTCGATCACGCAGCGGGGGTACGTAAACGCCGCGCGCGCGACAGAGTTTCACAGTCAGGGACGCGGGGGAAAAGGCGTAATCGGGCAACGGACGAAGGAAGACGACTACATATGCATCACCAGCTTGGTGAATGCGCGCGACGAACTCCTTATGTTCTCCGACCAGCGGCACGTTTACCGTACGCAGGGCCATCGTCTCCCGTCGCTGAAGCGTGACGCAGCCGGAAAAAATCTTCGTACAGTCGTCCCTATGGAGCAAGATGAAGTCGTCAAGACGATAGTTTGTGTCTCTGATTTTGCTGACACAGACGACCG
The DNA here is from genome assembly GCA_034715975.1 of Candidatus Bipolaricaulota bacterium. Taxonomy (GTDB): domain Bacteria; phylum Bipolaricaulota; class Bipolaricaulia; order UBA7950; family UBA9294; genus M55B144. The sequence goes on from JAYEFP010000109.1 coordinate 1,343, forward strand.
CTTTTGCCTGATGGCGACCGACAATGGAATCGTTAATCGTAATCGCTTGAAGGACTATCGGAATGTGCACGCCAGTGGGATTATCGCCATCAATGCCGATGACGATGATTACCTTGTCGATGTACACCTTACGTACGGTGATGGCGAATTGCTGTTGACCACGTTGCATGGCAAAGCGATCCGCTTCCGCGAATCGGACGTCCGCCTAACGAAACGTCCATCAAGAGGCGTGATTGGCATTCGCCTCGAAGAGGGAGATCGGGTAGTCGGCCTGGCTGCGATTGATCGAGACATCACCATGGAGAAGAGGCTGCTTATGGTCACGGAGCGCGGCTACGGGAAGCGTGTGTCGCTCGTTGACTTCCCGCTGCAAGGGCGGGGAGGAAAGGGAGTGTTGGGGATCAAGATCGATCGCGATTCCGGCCCGTTGGTGTCCATAGATGTCGTCTCAGATCAGGACGAGATCATAGTCAACACTGATCAGAAGGTGATCCGCATCCTGGCCGGCGACATCAACACCTATGGACGCTATGCGCGCGGAGTGAAGCTAATCGACCTTGGGGAAGATGATCGCATCATGTCCGTGGTGCGAACGGAGAAATGATGAGCGATAGATTCCAGCAATTGGTGAGCGGGCTGAAAGAACGTCCGAGTGTAGATCAACTCATTCCTGAAGCAGACCTGGTAGCGAAGCTCAAGAAGTCCGAGGAGACCGGAAAACCCTTGCGAATCAAGCTGGGGATCGATCCCTCCGCCCCGCATCTAACGCTCGGACACTCCATCCCTCTGCGCAAGATGCGTCAGTTACAGGACCTCGGCCATACAGGAGTTCTCGTTGTGGGCGACTTTACGCGGCGTATCGGCGATCCATCCGGCAGGTCATCCACGCGTGCGCTGATGACGCAAGAGGATATCGAGCGCAACATGAGTACCTACGTCGAGCAGGCTTTCAAGATCCTCGACCCAGAGCGAACTGAAATCCGCTACAACTCTGAGTGGCTGGGAAAGCTCACTTTCGCTGATGTCATCTCTCTCACCGCGAAGTACACCGTCGCCCGTATGCTCGAGCGCGACGACTTTGCAAAGCGCTTCGCCGGAAACCTCCCGATTAGCATCCTGGAGCTCCTCTACCCGTTGGCACAAGCGTACGACTCTGTGGCGATCCACGCTGACGTCGAACTTGGAGGGTCCGATCAGTTGTTCAACCTGCTTGTCGGACGCGATATCCAACGCGAATATGGGCAGGAGCCACAGGTGATCCTCACCGTTCCGCTCCTCATCGGCACCGACGGGGTACACAGCATGAGCCAAACGGTGGGAAACTACGTAGGAATCGGCGAGGCGCCAAGTGAGATGTACGGAAAGATCCTATCCATTCCAGACGACCTCTTACGCGAATACTTCTACCAGCTGACCGATGCTGAGATGACAGAAGCCGAGTCGCTGATCGAGAACTCTCCGCGCGACGCCAAGCGCCGCCTGGCGCTGGACATCGTCGCCCACTACCACGACAAAGACGTCGCCATTGCCGCGAAGGAAGAGTTCGATCGCATTCACATAAAGCACGAGCGTCCAACCGACGTTCCGCAGGTGAAGATTGACCGTAAATTGATCAAGGACGGCAATGTAATTTGGGTGATCTCCCTACTACAGGCGTCGCGATTGGTGACGAGCCGCGGTGAGGCCAAGCGGCTGATCACTCAGGGAGGAGTGAAAATCAACGATGAACGAATCGCTTCACCAGAGCTCGAACTCCCCTTCGATCCACCGATACTCATCCAAGTAGGGAAGCGGTCGTTCGTGGAAGCAGTGTAGTGTGGTAACTAAGCTGCTTACGCAGCAGTCCCTTCCGCTTGCTGAAGCCGTATTCATACGATGGGCAAGGGCGAAAAACACCACTACCAGATGCTTCCTATCCCTTCTCCTTCCCTCTTCCTTGCGCCTTGGCATCTTTGTGAGAGGGACAAGCCTTTTCTCTCGCCTGCTTGCTTTTGCTCGCTCAAGCACGCGAAGATTGCAAAGAACAGCCATGTTCTTATCTCTGGTTCCTCGCGGTTAAGGCAAGGTAACCCAGGGAAAGACTCAGACGATGAGCGTAGCAAGAGAGGAAAAACCTGTATCTCTCGCAAAGACCTGTCTGCCGTACCGGCACAGGCAGGCGCAAAGAACGCCAAGAAAAGCGTAAATAGGTAGAGAGAAGAAAGATACTTGAAACTCAAGAGGCATGGCCTTTCTCAGCGATCTCTGCGCCCTCGGCGGTGAGGTCCTTGTGCTTCTCGGCAATACGCGAAAGAACGCCAAGAAAAGCAGAAGACAGGAAAAATTGACGGGAAACGCGATCTCTGTCCCGTACCTTGCCTGGAGTGCGAGGAACCTTATCTCTTTACTATTGCAAGGGCTTGCCTTGGCGCACTTCGCGCTCTTTGCGTGAGACATGCTTTTCTCGTTCCGCACTCCGCGTTCAAACTCGTTCCGCTTTCCAAACGTGGCAGGCAAGCTGCCCACGCTACACAAGCACAGCAGCCTCTTCCACACTCCCCGCTCGGCACTCCGCATTCCGCATAAGTTTCTCTTCGCGCTCTCTGTTGAGTCTTTCTCTGGGCTATCTTGCCTCAAGTGTGAGGAACCAGAAAAGCCTACTGAGTCTTCACTCAGAATCGTCGCATGAGCGCTATTCTTCCCACATGCCTCTGATATTGCGGGCAATGTCCACTCCAGCATCCATATTCATCGTCGTGTCATCCCCTGGATCGTATTCCAGATGGACCTCATCGATGCTTGTCATCACATCGTCGGTGAAGAAGCGGCAGCGTTGGGCGTAGGTATGGCTGTCGGTGAGGGCGTACCACTTGAAGTAGTAGCGCAGCGGCCAGGTGATGTACAAAAAGTCGCGCGCCCGCGTCAGGGCAACGTAGGTCAGCCTCAACTCCTCTTCGATCTCATCCTGCGAGCCGGTGGCCATATCTGATGGGAGAAATCCATCAGCGGCGTGGATGAGGTAGACCACATCCCACTCACAGCCCTTGGCGGAGTGAATCGTGGAGAGGACGAGCCAGTCCTCATCCCTGTGTGGAGTACCGGCAAGATCGCTTGTCGATGTGGGCGGGTCGAGTTGCAGGTCAGCGAGGAAGTCACGCCTCGATTTATACCCAGCGGCGATCTGCTCCAGACTGATCAGATCTCGCGTGCGCGCCGCCGGATTCTCGTACAGTTTGTTTACCAACGGATCGTAGAACTCTCTGATCCGCTCGATTTGCATTGCCGGATTGTTGGAATCAGTCTGCATAATGTCATCTATCACATCTGCGAGGGCAGCCAGCGTTTCTCTCGCCGTAGGCCTGACGCGAAACGTCCTGATCGCTCTGGGATCGTTTCCCTCTTTGGCAACATGCTTCACGGCACGCGCCGCGGTTCCAGGGCCGATTCCATCGATCAGTTGTAGCGCTCGAAACCAAGCCATCTCGTCGCGTGGGTTCTCCACGATGCGCAAGAAAGAGACGAGGTCCTTCACGTGTGATGCTTCGAGAAAGCGCAGCCCGCCGTACTTGTGGTAGGGGATGTTCCTGCGCGTCAGCTCGATCTCCAGGGAGTCCGAGAGGTGGCCGGCGCGGAAGAGGACCGCCTGCTTGCGCAACGGGATCCCTTGCTCATAGTGACTCAGAACGCGGTCGATTACGTATTCATCCTGCTGCGTTTCATCCTTGCAAGTGACGAGCTTCGGTCGCTCACCGCCTTCGCGCTGCGACCACAGGTTCTTGGTGTGTCTCTGCTTGGCTGCGGCGATGACGAGGTTCGTCGTTTCCAGGATCGGGGAGACAGAGCGGTAGTTCTGCTCCAGCTTGAGAATCTTTGCACCATCAAACTGAGTCGGAAAGTCGAGGATGTTTCTCACCGTTGCCCCGCGGAAGGCGTAGATGCTCTGGGCGTCATCCCCGACGACCATGATGTTATCGTTTCCGTGCCGCATTCCGCGAAGAATGCGTGCTTGGATCGGGTTTGTGTCCTGGTACTCATCAACAAGGATGTGATCGAACCGGGACGAGAGCTCGGAGGCCAGACGTTCGCTAGAGAGAATCTCGGCCCAGTAGAGGAGGAGATCGTCATAGTCGAGCACGTTCCTCTCTTGCTTGCGGGTCACATACTGGCTGAATATGCTGCGCAGCTCCTTCTCCCACATATCGCACCACGGGAAGTGCTTCTCCAGCACCTCATGAAGCGGAAGCGATCCATTGACCGTCCGCGAATAGATGGAAAGGCATGTTCGCTTGCGCGGAAACCTCATCTCCTGGCTGTGCAGGCCCATCTCGTGGCGGATCATCCCGATCAGATCCTCTGCGTCACCCTGATCGAGGATGGTAAAGTCCTTGCTGATCCCGGCTGCGCTTGCGTAGATGCGTAAGAGTCTGTTTGCGGTGGCGTGAAACGTCCCACCCCAGACACGACCCGTCACGGGAGTGCCGCGTTCCGTGATCCGCGACGCGCGCTGCAACATCTCCTGAGCGGCGCGACGGGTGAATGTAAGGAGGAGGATCTTCCCCGGATTGACCCCGCGTGAGATGAGGTAGGTCACTCTGTAGGCTAGCGTTTTCGTCTTTCCCGTACCCGCACCGGCGACGACCAGGAGCGGGCCATCACCGTGTGTGACGGCGGCGTGTTGTTGCGGGTTTAGTTCGTCAAGCCAGGACAACTCATCAGCCTTCTTGCTCATAGCGATAACCTTAGTCGATCCCAGGCATGGAAGCCAGGGGAAGGTGACGGTAAGCTCTTCCTTGTGCGACTCAAGGAGTGTGCTTCGTGACGAAGCTAACCGTGCAGACGATTGATCAGGTAATTGAGGTGATAACATCCAAGTCCTCAGTTGATCTGGATCTTACACGAGTCGACTTCATGGATCCCTATGCCCTCCTCCTCCTCGTTCTTTCGCTTCGTTACCGGGAGAACCTTGGAAGGCCGCTTCATGTCAGGTGGCCGACTAGGAAAGATGTGCGAGGTTGGATGCACGCGATGGGCTTCTTCGGGGAAATTAACGATCCCAAACTCACACGGTGGAGTGAGGCTTCGAGCAAGTCCGATGCTCTGCAACCGATCACTCACATCATAGGCGAAGAAGAGGTCGCCCGCTTGGTGAATGCCTTCGATAAACGCCTCACAAATCGCTATCCGCTCACCGTTGAGTCGCGCAATGCGTTGGTGAAGGTGATGTTCGAACTGTTTCAGAACATTCCCCAACACAGCAACGCTACCGGTGAAATTGCTGATCCACACGGCCTGGCCATGATGCAGGACTACTCCGATTCCATCTTCCTCGCCGTAGCGGACGCCGGAATAGGCCTTCGCAAGAGCCTTTCCACGCGAGAGGAATTCGTCAATCTTAGCGATGCAAGCACCCTTAACAGAATCGTCTTTGACGGGATGAGCCGATTTTCCGATCCTGGACGCGGCGGCGAGCTGCGGCGGATCGCCAAGCTCGTGAACAGATGGGATGGGCTCCTTGCCATCCGCAGCGGAAAGGCTCTCCTGTACATGGACGCGGAACGAGGAGATGTGTACGATGCGCCTTATTTTCCTGGCGTGCAGATTGGGGTGCGCCTCCCCCGGCGTGTCTTTGGAATCGATTTTCCCGCGGTTGACAACGGGACGTTCCTGTAGTTCAATGAACACAATGAATGAACTAACGTTTCCAATTGCTCTATTCGGCGTGCGTTTGGGCACACGTCTAGAAGGAAAGAGCGCCCGGAAAAAGCTCCTTGCGGCACTCGCATCGATCCCGGAGCCGGGGCGGCTTATCGTCTCGCTCGATGGGGTGGAGGTGTTGAGCGGATCGTTTGCCGATGAGACGATCGCCCTCTCCTGCGCACGCCTCGCCACGGGAGAGTATGGCGATCGCTACCTTGTCGTACGATCCCCGAGCATGGAAATCGCTGAGGACCTCTCGCACAAACTTGAACGCCGACGCCTGGCGATGCTCTGTTTACTCGATGATCGGTGGGATGTGCTCGGGCAGCTCGCTGCGCCAATGCGAGAGACATTGGCATTGGTCATTAAGCATAAAGAGACGACGGCTAAGGAACTTGCTGGGATTCTCGGCATTCGCCATAACGCCTGCCTGCACCGAGTGGGACGACTCGCCGATCTTCGCCTCATTCGGCGAGAAGAAGTCGGCCTGACCGGTCCATACCCGACTTATCGGTTGTCCTCCATCATAAACTCTTGACCGCAAGTGATAGAATACGGCTCTTTGTCACTCCGAGTGGGTAACTGAAGAGAAAGGGTCAAACGCCAAGACTCGCACAGAGATGTAGAACTGCTTTACCACGAAGGACACGAAGACCACGAAGGAAGCAGTCACCGCATTCGACGGCTCATGGATCTCCATTCTTCGTGTCCTTCGTGCTCTTCGTGGTGAATTCTTGGCATCAGTCCCGCGTGAACCGGAACTAGAGGTCACTACCCACTCAAAACGATAAGGAACCTCCTTGACGATTAGTCGTTCAGTTGATACACTGAACACGGTGAACAATCATGTACCAATCGATATCAGAACCGATTGATGCCTACGTCGTCTATAGGCGCGGTGCGGCACATCCCATATTGCGTTCCTTCCGTTGGGGGACGCGTCGCTTCGATATTACATCGACAAACCTTGTCTACCCGGAGAGAGAAGGGGAGACGCTCTTCCTCTGCTATGCGGTGAACTCCGGGAAGAACCAGTTTCAGCTTCGCCTCAATACTAATCGTAGCCTGTGGACGCTGGAAGCAATCGATGTGGAGGGATAGATGGCACGCATCATCATGCACCTCGATATGGACTCCTATTTTGCCTCAGTTGAGCAACAGGCAATGCCATCGCTGCGGGGAATACCGATCGGTGTTACTGGTAGACCCAAGGAGCGCTCCATCATCGTCGCCGCATCCCGCGAGGCGAAACGATATGGGGTGAAATCGGCGATGCCCAACTGGGAGGCGCTGAAGCTCTGTCCATCCCTGCGGTTGGTCTCGGGAAAAGCAGAGCGCTACATCGCGACGACGAAACGTTTCTTGTCCATCCTCAAGCGCTACACACCGCTACTTGAGGTGTTCAGCATCGACGAGGTATTTATGGACGTTACGCAAGAGGCTCAGCGCTACGGTGGCCCGGTGGGCATGGCCCGCTCGATCAAGGATGAATTCCGCGAGGCATTTGGCGAGTACAT
>JAYEFP010000110.1:0-2324 GCA_034715975.1 Candidatus Bipolaricaulota bacterium
GAACCTGATTCCCATCGACGCCAATCGCGATCCATCGGTGTTCTTGTCAGAGATCGAACGGACGCTGCAATTGCAATACACCCGTGAAGACGCACCCTTGGATGACACGTTCGATATCATTCTCCTTGTCGGCCGCCCCGCGGCAGGGAAGAGCGAATTCATCGACTTCATGCACAAGACCCCCATCGCCCAGCGTGCAACGACCTATCATATCGCACCCTTTGAAGCACTCGATGACTTTCCCCTCCTGTGGGAGAAGTGCGTGGAGGACGACCTGTGGGAATCGATGGGCGTGGAGCGTCTCTACTCACGTCGCGTTGAAGGAAACTACGCGATCACCAATAGTAACATGTGGGAATTTCTGATCAAGAAACTCGATCAACAGATAGAAGAGGCTATCTCCCCTCCAGAATCGCTCGCTAACGAAACGTTGATCGTGGAGTTTGCCCGCGGCGGCGAGCGCGGCTACGCCGATGCCCTGACGCAGATTACACCGAAGATCTTGAAGCGCGCGGTGATCCTGTATGTCAGTGTGTCCTTCGAAGAGTCGTGGCGCAGAAACGTCGCCCGGTACGATGAGAAACGAAGGAGCGGCCTCCTCACCCATTCCGTGCCCCGTGCGGAGATGGAGGCGACATACGGAATAGACGACTGGTTCAATATCGCACCTGCGTCACACGGGACCATCACGGTAAACGGGCTCAACGTCCCCTACGTAACAATGAACAACGAGCCGGAATCGAAAGACCCACAGGTCCTTGGTCCTCGCTACCGCACAGCACTTGATGCGGTTCACTCCGCATGGAAGACGAGTACAGCTTAATGACAAGCATAGAGGTTTCTCGCTGTTTGGAGTGGGTAACGGATCGCCACCAAGAACAATGAGCGTTATCGTCTCCCCCGTTTGTTTTCGCTCAGGCAAAACGCAGCAGTAGAGAGAGTTTTCAGTAATCAGCCTACTGCATAGACATTGCCAGCCTCCTCTCAGCACTCATCACCGCTTAACACCTTCGCCAGAGAGACTCCTTTCTCTACGGCATCGTCAACTACCCATGCGAAACAACAAGGCACCGATCTTACTTTCTCACTCCACGTTAAGACCATGAGGCGAATCATGTTATCTTTTCTCTTTCTCAGCGTACATGTTGCGATCTGCAATCTCCAACAGCCGCGCCAGGGAAAAATCGGTATTCGAGGTCCACGTTGCCCAACCAATATCTATCCCCATTTTGACGTCAGGAACGCTGTCCTCCGCCCATTCAGAGACAACATGACGTAGGCGCTCAGCGAGAACCTCCATCTGCACGCCCGTTTCTGGCAGGATGATGAGGAATTCATCTCCCCCATAGCGGATCACCCAATCGCTCTCGCGAACTTGTCCCTGTACCAGGTGCGCCACATCACGCAGGACTCGATCCCCCTCTTTGTGTCCCAACTGGTCGTTCACTCGCTTAAAGTGGGCAAGATCTGTCATCATGATGGTGAACGGCCGCTTGTATCGCTGCGAACGCTTCAACTCCCGTTGGATGGACTCATCGAAGTAGTGACGGTTGTACAGACCAGTGAGCGGATCACGAAATGCTTTCTCTTTCAGAAGCTCTTCTGTTTGCACCCGCTCGCTGATGTCGAGGATGTTCAGCATGAGGGCCGGTGTCCCCTCATAGTCCATCGCTAAAGACTGCAGATGCAAGGATATTGCACCACCATCTTTGCGAGTACCGCGTGTTTCTAGGTCGCCGGGAGAGGGCTGTTCGTCATTCTTACGCAAGGCCGTGCGGTCGTCAGGGGAAAATAGTTGCCACCACGGCTCCATGGCAAACAGTTCATCACGCTTGTAGCCGAAAAGGTCCAAAACTCGATCGTTGGCATAGCGCACGCGCTTCTGTTGCACAATGAGAACTCCCGTCAAAGCGTTGTCGGTAAGAAAACTGAAGAGTTTATGCGTCTTGCTCATATTCTCCCGCTGCTGAGCCTCGACAAGGCCGATCGCGGCGACTGAGGCTAATTCCTCTAGCTCTCGTAGCTTGATCGGAGTTGGCCTTCCTCCATCACGCGGATCGTCGACTGAGACCTGTCCGATGATCCCGCCATTCAGTCGACAAGGAATCAGCAACAGGTCTTCTGCTTGCCAACCGCGCGAGCTGATGAACCGACGCCGACTCGGAATGCGCGGTACAACAGAGTAGGAAACGCTCCCTGCCGGGATGTAGTAGGAATTGCTAATGCGAAACGACGGCCTGTACTTATCGCCGCGAATAATCCCACCGCTGGCGATAAACAGGCGGATCTCCCGCTCGTCATCCTCTGTAAGGCCTTGCGCAGCG
>JAYEFP010000111.1:0-32765 GCA_034715975.1 Candidatus Bipolaricaulota bacterium
TTCTCCGATCATTGTGCAGGCATCATTCACGTTTGCTTTCTGCATAATCGCCGTAGCCTCGCTGGACTTCCTCGGGGTAGGCGTCCCTCCGTATATTCCAAGTTGGGGCGGAATTGTTAGCGAAGGTCGGACATACCTAACGCGTGCTCCATGGATTATGACCTTTCCCGGAATAGCAATCGTCCTAACGACACTCTCGCTCAACCTTGTCGGAGATGCACTGCGTGACGCACTCGACCCGCGGCTGCGGAGGCTCTTGTAGCAGATCGTCTTGACCAGATAGAACCAGCTTTTCTTAATTGCACAAAGTCGGAAATGCTGACTAAAGAGTAGATCATTGGTAGTCACGGAAAAGCGGATCTGTCGAGAGGGAGGCTCTTTCCTAACGAGGTGTCTTGTGCCCGGCGGGTTGCCAACCGACACTCGTAATGCTATCATACAGCTTGACAAGATGACAGATCAAGCGAAGAGAAAAAGCTCGATGGCCTTTGAGAAGGTGCGGCCGCGCAAGGTCTCTGCGATCGCGGCGCAGCAGCTCATTTCCGCGATCAAGGACGGGATGTTCCCTGTGGGGAGCAAGCTTCCCTCCGAATCCGAGCTTGGTGAACAGATGGGGGTCAGTCGCCCTTCGATCAGGGAGGCGCTCTCTGCGTTGCAGGCCGTTGGGTTGATCGCTTCTCGGCCCGGAAGCGGAAATTACGTTCTCAAGGTCCCTTCCTTAGATGAGGAACAGGACGCACCACACCTCATTGAGAACGAGGCTGGGTGCCTGGAAGTGATGGAGGCAAGATCTATCCTCGAACCGCCGGTGGCGGCGTACGTCGCGCGTGAGTACTCATCCACAGAGATAGGGGCTCTCAGGGATACCCTTGTTAAGATGCGAGACGAAGCGCAAAGGGGAGACTTTGCCCCGTACTTTGAGGCCGACAAGGCGTTTCACCGTGGCTTGGTGGACGCTGCACACAACCACCTGATTGCCGAGGCAATTATTCCACTGGTCGACACGATGGACCAGAAGCTGTATCGGGAGTTTACGCGCCACTACTACTTGAAGAATGTAGCTGATCTGGAGCAGGTCGTTGATGTTCACTGCGCAATCCTCGATGCCATTGTTGAAGGGAACCCGGAATTAGCGGCGGAGAAGGTGGATGAGCACTGGCGTAGGATGATGGAGATTTGGGAGGCATGATTTCTATACTGTAATACAAGAGATGACTTTGCGTTACCTTACATAGCGGAGGTGAGACAAGAGAAACTAGCAAAAATGGGCGCAAAGCACACAAAAAAAGGAGGCACTCATGAATCGCAGATTGACCGTACGTAGTATTCTCGTAATCTCGTTCCTATTGATCGTTGGAAGCAGTTTGGTCTTGCTCGCTGGCGAAGGCCCACAGTATGGCGGAACGCTTCGTTGCGCCCTAGCCTCGGAGCCGGGAAAGCTCGACATGCAAATGGACACTGGTGTTGCGGCAAGCATACCGGCGCGGCACATCTTGGAGGGGCTGTTTGCGTTTGATGGTTCGTATACGCCACAGCCTATGCTGGCTCTCAGTTGGGAACTGGATGAATCAGGGACCGTTGCGATATTCAATCTGAGACGAGGGGTCCTGTTCCACAATGGCAAAGAGATGAAGGCGGAAGACGTTGTTGCCTCTCTTACCAGGTGGGGCGAGTATGGACTAACGTCGAAGGCGCTGTGGTCACACATTATCGATGTTGTTGCCCCCGATGAGTACACGGTGCAGCTAACCTTGGATGAGCCGTTCGCTCCCATGACGACATACCTTGGGAACATCTACGGCGGGCCAAGCATCTATCCGAAGGAGATCATCGAGAACGCCGGCGATCAGCCGCTTGCTCCCGAGAATGTCATCGGTACCGGGCCATACAAGTTCGCTGAATGGAAGGCGGGAGACTACATTTTGCTTGAACGTTTCGCTGGTTATTCCAGCTCTCCAGCTGTGGCGAGCGGTTTTGCTGGGGAGAAGGTCGCCTACTTTGACAAGCTGCAGTTCTTCTTCGTTTCTGAAGACAATGCGCGGCTTATTGGGATCCAGTCCGGGACGTATGACTATGTGGCCAACATCCCCAACGACCTGTATGCAAACGTGAAAGGGGACGCGAACATCGTTCCGATTATCACCGATCACCCTCCGATCTACCCGATCGCGCTGATCAACAACAGGAACAGCCTGATTGCGGACAACTACAAGCTGAAGCAGGCGATCATCACTGCTCTCGACTTCAACGCCATCATGCTCGCCGGATATGGGGATACTACCTTCTGGAGCCTGAATGCAAGCTACTTTGCCCCGGGAATCAGATGGTATACGGAAGACGCGAGTGCCGGGCTGTACAACGCCAACGACCCTGCCAAAGCCTGGCAGATGGCGCTCGATGCCGGCTACAACAACGAACCGATAAGGATCATTGTTGCGCAGGACATGACCTCCCAGTACAACCAAGCGCTTGTTATGACTGACGAGCTGAAGAACGCCGGATTCACCGTCGACCTACAGGTCTACGACAAGGCGACCTTCTTCTCCGTGCGTAACAGCAAGAGTGATCCGGACAATCCGCCTTGGGAGATTGCATTCTCCTTCTACAGCACGACTCCGGACCCGTCGCTCGTGTTGATGCTTAATCCGAGCTACGCGGGTTGGTGGGACACACCCGAGATCCAGACGCTGCGTGGTGAGCTCAACAAGATCACCGATTTTGATGCACGCTACGCGAAGTGGGAGCAGATCATGGATCTGTGGTACCAGCAGATCCCGGCGATCAAGTTTGGAGATGCGTATCAGCTCCATATGATCCGCACCGAGATTGGTGGCGGATACGGCACAGAGGCCAACCCGCCCATGCTGTCGCCCTACTTCTGGAATTCGTGGAAGAAGTAGCCGGAAATACAAATACGTGTCTCCTCGGCTGCCTACGCGGCCGGGGAGGCTGTTTAGTTAGTGATACAATAATATTAGGTAAAGCCTCATGTGAGGGCATGTCAGCGTGAACGCGGAGTCATGTGGTAGTCAGTATGGAGGGCGAACAATAGAATGTTAGCATTCGTTATCCGGCGTGGTTTAGGCATGCTGATAAGCATTCTGTTAGTGATTGCCATCACGTTCATTCTGATGCAGCTCATTCCTGGAGACCCGGCGGCAGTCATGCTGGGATCGAACGCTACCCCAGAGCAGATCGAGCAGCTTCGCGTGAGCTGGGGGCTCGATCAGCCGATGTTGGTCCAGTTCTATCGCTACTTCGTCAACTTTCTGCATGGGAACCTGGGACAGTCCTTGTTCTATCAACGGCCGGTGTTGCAGATAATAGGCCAGCGCGCTGAGACGAGCATGTTCTTGGGAATAATAGCGTTGCTCGTGGTCGTTGGTGTGGGCATCCCCGCGGGCGTGATATCTTCCCTCAAGCAGAATAGTTTGACGGATAACGCGTTACTCCTTGTCGCACTTGCCGGTGCATCGATTCCGAGCTTCTGGTTGGGACTAATGCTGATGGTTCTCGTGGCAGGAAAGTGGCATTTCCTTCCGAGTTCCGGGTTTACGTCTGTACTGCAGACCGGGAATCTGGCCAACCTGAAGAATCTCATCCTTCCCGCACTATCGCTTGGGTTTGTGAACGCTGCTCTCGTGGCGCGCACTGCCCGTTCGAGTATGCTCGACGTACTGCGTGCTGACTATATCACCACCGCTAAGGCCAAGGGCCTTGCCGAACGTGTGGTCATTATCAAGCACGCCCTGCGCAACGCCTCCATCCCGATCATTACGGTGATCTCATTTACATTTGCGTCGTTGGTCTCCGGCGCGGTTGTAACAGAGAATGTGTTTGCTCTACCGGGTGTGGGGAGCCTGATTGTGCAGTCGGTGTTGAAGCGTGATTATCCCGTCATTCAGGGGATCATGATGGTTGTAGCTGTCCTGTATGTATTGATTAATTTTGCAACGGACCTGACGTACGCCTCACTCGATCCGCGTATCCGCTATCACTAGAGGAAAGGAGAAGACTTGCCGACCACTGACCGCAGTTTAGAAGCGCTGATGAACAAGCCGTCCATCGCCAGGAGGATGCTTGGCGACACGCTCAAGTTCATCACCAAGCGCAAGACGACGCTCTCAGCGGTGTTGATCCTTGTTGCGTTGCTGTTCATCGCTGCGTTTGGGCCGCTCATCGCGCCCTACGGCGCGAACACGCTGAACCTCTCGGATCGACTGCAGGGGCCGAATTCCACTCACCTGTTGGGGACGGACAACTTTGGCCGCGATGTCCTCAGTCGTGCACTCTCCGGAACCCGGGTCACGCTTCTACTGGGGCTGTCGATATCGGGGTTCGCTCTCATTCTTGGGTTGCCGATCGGCATGTTGTGCGGCTTCTACGACCGTTTTGGCATGGTCGTGATGCGCGTAGTCGACGCGATGATGGCCTTCCCCGCTATTATTCTCGCCCTGGCGTTAATGGCCATCTTCGGTAAGCCAGGGATCCTCAATGTGATCATCGCCGTTGGTATCGTGTGGGCACCGCGGATGGTGCGTGTCGTCTACAGTTCCACACTCTCGTTGCGGGAGAACACGTACGTAGAGGCGGCGCGTGCGCTGGGAATGCAATCGTTCCGCATTCTTGTGCGTCACATCGCAATCAACCTTCTTTCACCGGTTATCGTGCAGGCGACGTTCACCTTTGCCTTCTCCATCATGGAGGTGGCTGCACTCAACTTCCTCGGTGTGGGTATCCCCCCATACATCGCCAGTTGGGGAGGGATGATGAATGAGGGGCGCACCTATATCATCCGTGCGCCGTGGATCATTCTCTTCCCGGGAGTCTTCTTGGCGACAGCCGTGTTGTCGTTCAATCTATTGGGGGATGCCCTGCGAGACCGGCTGGATCCGAAACTACGGAGGATTATGTAATGATCGTCATTGATGATGCAGTTTATCGTGAAACTATCGCCATACTGGAGAAGCTTGTTGCCATACGCAGCGTCAATCCGCCCGGCGGTGAAGATGAGATCGCACAGGTGGTCAAGAACTTGCTTTCCAAGAACGGGATCGACTCTACGAGTGTCCCCCTTGCGAAGGGACGAAGCTCTCTTGTTGCTCGTATCCCCGGCCGCGAGAGCGGATCGGTCGTCCTCTGTGGACACCTGGATACCGTGAACGCTGACGAGGAGAAATGGACGCGCCCTCCATTTGAACCGCGAATAGAAGGCGATCGCATGTGGGGATTGGGATCGGCGGACATGAAGAGCGGCGTGGCGACGATCATCGAGATGGCTCTGCTTCTCACCCGTGGCGACATGAGACCGAAGAAAGACACTGTCTTTGTGTTTACCGCCGATGAGGAATACGCGTACACGGGTGCTGCATCTGTAGCCAAATCAGGATTGATCGATGACGCACAGTTCCTGTTGATCACCGAACCGACCGCAGGGAAGGCCTACTGCGGCCAGAAGGGCGAGCTGTGGGTGGAGGCAAAGTTCACCGGAAGAGCAGCGCACGGATCGATCCCCGCATCGGGGATCAGCGCGGTTCTTCCGGCGGCGCGTTTCTGCTTGGCCCTTAACCAGCAAGCGAAGGGCTTTGCGGAGTACCCGGGGCGGGGATGCACGTCGCTTAACATCGGCCAGTTTGACGGCGGCTGGCAAGTGAACATTGTTCCCGACACCGCACGGGTCAAACTCGACATACGTACCGTTTCGGTGGATGACAAGAAAATGGTCCTAGAACTGATCGAGAAACTGGGCCGCGACGAGGCCGCAAAAGAGGGAGCGCGGTTCGCGATGAATGTGTTTTCCGACAAGGACCCGATCGTCAGTAATGCCGATAACCAGTACGTCCAGGCTCTCCTGTCCGCTGCGGCGGGAAATGGCAGGTTACAGAAGGTAGAGATCGCCCCCTATTCGACCGACGCGGTGGAGATTGTCCCTCGCCTTGGCGTACCAGTTGTGATCTACGGGCCGGGAGACATCGTGCAGGCACATCAACCGGACGAATTCCTCGATCTTTCGTCCCTCAGGGAAGCGCTTGATGTGATAGCGTCGTTTATGAACGGAGCACTGGAGATATGAACCTCAAGCAAGATGGGGAAGATGGTCGAGGAACGATCATCGTGGAACAGAACCAGCAAAATATACAACACTAAAGAAAGGTGATACAATGAGCAACGAAAAGAAAGTCACGGTTATCGCACTGGGTGGCAACGCCATCCTGCAACCCGGGCAGCGGGGGACATTCGCTGAGCAGATGAAGAACGTCGAGACCACGTGTCATCAGCTGGCGCAGATGGTCGAGTCAGGGAAGTACAAGATCATCATCACACACGGGAATGGTCCGCAGGTAGGGAACCTCCTGTTGCAGAACGAGACGGCGAAAGACGTCACCGCTCCAATGCCCCTTTACGTGTGTGGAGCCGAGAGTCAGGGACTGATCGGGTACATGATGCAGCAGACGCTGCACAACTTGCTCGTCGATAAGGACAAGGGAGGAATCCCGATTGCCACTGTCGTAACGCAAGTCATAGTCGATAAGCAAGACCAGGCCTTCCAGAACCCGACAAAGCCGGTTGGCCCATTCTACTCCGAGGAAGAGGCGAAGAAGCTGGAGTCGGAGAAGGGATATCACATAAAGGAAGATGCTGGCCGCGGTTGGCGACGCGTTGTTCCATCCCCAGATCCGATTGAGATCTTCGAGAAGGAAGCCGTGCGCCAGCTCGTCGAGGCTCGCTCGATCGTCATCGCTTCCGGTGGTGGAGGGATTCCGGTCCTCAAGGAAGGAGAGAAGCTAGTTGGTGTCGATGCGGTCATCGATAAAGATCTCGCCGGTGAGCAGCTTGCAGTCGATGTTGAGGCGAAGATCTTCCTCATCCTCACGGATGTGGATCAGGTGAAGCTGAACTACAAGACACCGGAGGAGAAGGGCCTCTCGCAGATCACCGTCGAAGAAGCGAAGCGGTACCACACAGAGGGTCACTTTGCTAAGGGATCAATGGAGCCGAAGGTACGGGCGGCAATCAGATTCATTGAGGCCGGCGGAGAGAGGGCGATCATTACGTCGCTTGATAAAGCGGTTGCCGCACTTGAAGGTAAAGCAGGAACAACGATAACAAACTAGGCGATGGGTGAATAGTAAATGGTGAATGGTAAATGCAGACCGCAGACCCAACGAACCCTATGAACCCAACGAACCCAATTTAGGAGGTTCAGATGTCCAACACAAGTTTACGAGGAAGGGATTTCCTCACCTGGTTAGATTTTTCGCGCGATGAGATCGAGATGATGCTTGATACGGCACACGAGTTGAAGCGCAAACAGATTCGCAGGGAGCTGCACCACATCCTGCCGGATCGTACGCTCCACATGCTGTTCTACAACTCCAGCCTGCGCACGCGCAATTCGTTCGAGGCGGGGATGACGCAGCTCGGCGGACACGCTCACTTCCTGCAGCCAGGAGCGGTGTATACGCCGGCACTCAAGGGAGAGGAGAAAGCGTACTCTACCGAGCGCATATCCGATGTAGCGCGTGTCCTCGCTGAGATGGGGGACGCCATCGCTATCCGGATTTACGGCAAGCACACTGGATGGAAGTACGGCAAGGGGAACCTGATCGTGCGCGAGTTCGCCAAGTGGGCGCGCGTTCCCGTGATCAACATGGAGGATGACATGTACCATCCCTGTCAAGCATTGGCCGATGTGATGACGATGCAGGAGAAACTGGGGCATAACCTGCAGGGAAAGAAATTCGTCATGAGCTGGGCCTATTCGGGGTCAGTGGAGAAGCCGCTCTCTGTCCCGCAGAGCGCGATCATCTCCGCGGCGATGATGGGAATGGACGTAACGCTTGCCCATCCCAAGGGACTCGATCTCGATCCGAACGTGCTTAACGCGACCAACAACCTGGCCAAGAAGCACGGCGGCGCGTTCAAGATCGTCAACGACATGGACGAGGCGTTCAAGGGCGCGGACGTTGTTTACCCGAAGGCGTGGACCGTCCAGCCGACTGACGGCTCGGGAGTGATGGATCCGGAGAAGGCGAAGGCAATATTCGAGGCGAACAAGAACTGGATCACGACGCAGGAGAAGATGAATCTGACGGACGATGCCTACTACATGCATTGTCTCCCTGCTGACCGCGATATGGAGGTCACGGATGATGTCATCGACGGGCCGAATTCGATCATCATCGAGGAAGCGGCGAACCGTCTGCACGGACAAAAAGGGATGATGGCCACAATCATGGCCTAGTCGTTCTCTGACGAAGGAGGATTATATGAGTTGGTTTGACCTGAAAGGGCGCAGTTTAGTTGGAGAGCTCGATTGGACGCGCGAAGAGTACGATCTGGCGATGAAGCTTACCGACCAGATGAAAGGCCTATACTATAGCCGCAGCCCGCATCCGTACCTAGAGTACAAGACGTTTGCGATGATGTTCTTCTCTGGATCGACACGGACGCGCATGTCGTTTGAGACCGCGATGACGCAGCTTGGTGGACATTCACAATTCCTTAACCCGAGCACGATGCGCCTGTCTCTCGAAGACAAGCCTGGCGCCGGCGAGACGGTGAAGGACACGGCCAAGGCGATGTCCCGCTTCTGTGATGGCATCGGTATCCGTCTTCTCGACGACCAGATCAAGTACTACGGTCACGGTAACGAGGTCTTGCGCAAGTTTGAAGAACAAGCCGATGTGCCGATCATCAACATGGCGTCGGACATCAACCACCCGTGCCAGTCGCTGACCGACATCTACACGATGCACGAGAAACTGCAAGGTGATGTGAAGGGAAAGAAGATCGTTATCACCTGGGCATACACGCCGTGGATTCGCGGCCGCTGCTCGGTGCAGGGGACAGCCCTCATCTCGTCGTTGTACGGGATGGATGTTGTCGTTGCTAACCCTCCCGAGTTTGACCTTGATCCAAACGTGATGCAGCAGTGCCGCGACGAGGCGAGCAAGTCCGGAGGGACGTTTGAGATCGTGCACGACATGGACAAAGCCCTCGAAGGTGCGACAGTCGTCTTCCCTCGCAACTGGTTCACCGGACAGCGCTACGACATCGGCAAGGAAGAGGAGCTGAAGCTTGCACAGAAGTATCAGGACTGGTGTTACACTGCCGATAGGCAGAAGAAGCTCACCAACCCTGGTCACCTGCTGCAGTGCATGCCGATCGACCGTGGGAACGAGGCCGACCCCGAAGTGTGCGACAACGACCTGTCCTGGATCTACGATCAGGCAGAGAACCGCTTGCACACCCAGAAGGCGATCCTTACACTCACCATGGGAGGCAGGCTCTAGGGGTATAACCCTGATATTTCAGATAAGATGGGGGCAGCCTCCGTTTCAGGTGTGCTGCCCCCAATTCATAGGGAGAGGAGAACGATGAACGACGGTAGACGGGGTAACACCAAGAATAAAGGTTTGCCCCCAGGTGAAATGATCGGCGCACCCGTCCTTCGGCCCGATGCAATCGACAAGGTGCGCGGCGAGGCGAAATACGTTGGAGACCTTGTCTTCTCCGGCATGCTTCACGCTCGCGTCATAAGAAGTACCATGCCGCATGCGCGACTACGCGGAGTTGACCTGTCGAGTGTGGAGAAAGATCCTTCCGTCGTTTGCACTGTTACGGCGGATGAGGTTCCAGGCGAGAACATCGTGCACGTCGTCTACGACGATCAACCGGCCCTGGCGAAAGAAATAGTGCGCTACATCGGCGAACCGATCGCCCTTGTAGCGGCAAGTGATCGCCTCGGAGCGGAGCGTGCGGCAAAGTTGGCTGTGATCGATTACGAGCCGCTACCCATTGTCTCTGACCCGATTGTTGCACTTTCGGATGACGCTCCGGCGGTCGCCGTACCTGAGGTTGTGGAGGAGGGAAAGAACGTATTCAATCACATGCGCCTGCGCAAAGGAGATACAGAAGATGGCTTTGCCCAAGCGGACGTGATCGTTGAAGGCGAGTATCGCACCGGTTATCAAGAACACGCGTATCTCGAGACGCAGGGGGCGATTGCCGTCCCCGACGAGAACGGCTCGATGACGATCTACGGCTCGATGCAGTGCCCGTTCTACGTTCAGGGAGCCGTTGCGCGTGTCCTCGGCCTTCCGCTTGCCAAGGTGCGCGTGGTGCAAACCACGACCGGCGGCGCGTTCGGAGGTAAGGAAGATGTGCCATCGCTCGTCTCGTCGCTTGCCGCTCTCTTGGCGTGGAAGGCGCGGAAGCCGGTGAAGCTCATCTACGATCGCAGCGAGGACATCCTCACGTCGAGCAAGCGACACCCAGCTATTGTCCACTACAAGAGCGGGGCGAAGAGAGATGGCACGATCACCGCGATCGAAGCTGACTTTGTGTACAACGCGGGCGCTTATCAGACCCTGTCATCGGCGGTCCTCTGGCGCGGCCTGATGCATATTGCCGGGCCGTACCGCATCCCGAACGTCAAGGTTGACGGATACTCCGTTGCCACAAACACTGTTCCCTGCGGCGCATTCCGCGGGTTCGGGAGCCCCCAAGTAATATTCGCTCACGAGTCACAGATGGATAAGCTCGCCGACAAGCTGGGGATCGATCGCTTGGAGATGCGCCGCAGAAACGTGTTGCGAGTGGGGGACAAGACGAGCACGAACCAGTTACTGGAGGAGAGCGTCGGGGTACTGGAGACGATCGATAAAGCGGGTGAGATGGCCCATTGGCAGGAGAGGCTCTCCGGGATCGATGCGTTCAACGTTGCTTCTGAGGACCGCAAGCGTGGGATAGGGATCTCGACGATCACCTACGGTGTTGGCCTCGGCGGCAAGGCTCCGTTCCTGGACAAGGCGGGCGCGTACATGAAGCTGGAAGCCGATGGCTCAGTTGCCTTCTCCGTGGGCACGGTGGAGATGGGGCAGGGGCTGATCACCGCACTGACCCAGATCGCCTCGGAGGCGCTACAGGTACCCGTGGAGAGGATCCACATGGCACAGGTCGACTCATCGCGCGTTCCCGACTCCGGCCCGACCGTTGCCTCGCGCGGAACGATGATAAGCGGGCTGGCTGTCGTTGATGCGGCGAGGAAACTGCGCGAGAGGATCGTCGGTGTTGCCACTGATCTCGGAATCTCCGAAGAGGATATCTCAGGCGAAATGCCTAAGATCGCGGAAACTTTCTGGCTTAGCAACCTTGACCCAGCGGTAGAAGGATGGAGCAAGACTGCTCCCGTTGACTGGGACGCAGAGACCGGCCTGGGAAACGCGTACATGGTCTATGCCTACGCCACACACATCGCGGAGGTGGAGATCGACATGGCGACCGGGGAGGTCTCAGTGGAGGAATTTGTTGCCGTGCACGATTCCGGGAAGATCGTCAACCGCCAACTCGCTTCCGGCCAGGTAGAGGGTGGGATAGCGCAGGGCCTCGGCTATGCGCTGATGGAAGAGATTCCGCAGAAGGATGGAAAGCTGCTGACGAGCGGGTTCACCACCTACCGCATTCCCACAATCAGGGACGTGGCACCCAACACCAAAGTTGGCTTTGTCGAGGCAGTCTTCTCCTACGGTCCATATGGGGCAAAGGGCTTGGGAGAAGTCCCGCTCATGGCCTCCCACACCGCCGTCTCTCGCGCAGTTGCACACGCACTGAAGAGAGACGTCAACAGCTACCCGCTCTCACCCGATCGGGTGAAGGAGATTGCGAAACGCTAACTCGATAGGTCCTCGGCGGACAACGTGGCGAGTAGAACACTTGGCGCGCTTCCAAGTCAATAACAAGTACCTACTGAAACAGTGGCGTGGTCCACCCGCGCGGCTACATCTGAGTCGAGACAATATATGTTGAACTCCCACGTGACGCCAGGGCCTAGACTACTCATGTTATCCAGCCAGCTTGAGAGCAAAATGTCATTGACGTCGTAAAACTGAGCGTCCACTTCGGCGTAATTCATTATGTAACCGACCACAGACCAGGGAAACCTACCCGACCCTTGACATCTCCAGCACCGACTCAAGAGCCTTGCCAACTTTGGCCATATTTCGATTCCTGATTATTAACAATCTCCATAACTCGCCAATTCTAGTGTTATGTTAACAGATGAACTGATTTCGATCAGACGTCTTCTTCAGGTGTTTCTTTTGATAGTAGAGAAATGGAGTCGTAGAATGCGTAACATTGGGGGAATCATAGCTTAGTAAAAGGGAGATTTTGGGTAGAATAAGCAGCTGGCTACTGATACGATAGGAGGAATGAGCTATGTCGGAGGTTGCCAAAGCGATCATCAGTGCGGGCATTACGTCGTCGATGCTTGCCGTAGCGCTTGCATTCCTCCTCAAGAAGTGGCTCGCCGCGCGTATCGAGAAGTCCATCGAGTATGCCTACAACGTGCGCCTTGAGCGCATTCGCGAGGACATAGCGGTTAAGAACCGCGCGGCACTCGTGGCCGATCTGCTGTCCGAGTGGCTCAGCCGGCCCAAGGACTCGACAAGATTGAACCGGCTCACGTTTGAGGCCTATCTGTGGCTGCCCTCCGACATTGCAGACGACTTGAGTCGTCGGCTTGCCAACCAGCCCGATGCACCCGACGTCCGCACACTTTTGGGACAAGTCCGGAAACACCTTCTGGGCGTGGGTGACAGTTTCGATCCCCAGAAGATCAACATCTTCCCCCCGCCATGGCCAAACAAGAACCAAATATATGGCCAACAACCACCTGCCCGCGACAAGTAAAGGCCGTCGCGGACGGCGTCCTTCACTTGCGCGTGAGGTGAGGACGTTATTATGAGGTCTTTGGGATCGGCTTTAGCGCCTGGTCCTGCAATCCAAACACATTCACCGGCCTTGTGTCTTTCTCATACCCATGAAACTGCGGCTTGTACAACGTTAGCGAGTTGGCACGTCCACACGAAAAGGCTTTGAGATGTGGGGCATGCGGAAACCTCGTGGCAAGCTACGGGGTTTCCAACCCACAGAGATTGAATAATCTGCCGCCGGCGGGTTGCCCAAGGCTTACTGACACCTACGGCGAGGACTCCTTCTTCCGTGTAACCCAACACTGCCACAAACTTCTGACAGGGATAGCGAGGCGGCTCTGTGGGTACAGGGATCCACGAAGCACTGGAGAACAATCCAGCAACGCCAAGAAACTCTTCTTGCTAAGATCAAGGCAGAGATCGCCGCGCTGAAGAACAGAGAGGAACGGTATCTCGTGGCCGCTCAACGAAACGCCGAGGAGGATGAACAGATGGGACGACGACTCGTTGCTCTGCTCTTGATTCCTGGGATTGGTCCGATTACTGCGCTCACCCTACTGGCACTGTTCCGTAAGTATCCGGGGGCCATACGCAGCCAGATCGTTGCACTCGCGGGCCTCGATCCAATCCAGTTTCAGTCGGGAACATCAGTACATGGAAAGACGCGGATTAGCAAGCGAGGAAACCGGGAACTGAGGAAGCGTTTGTATCAAGCAACGTTGTCGGCTGCTCGCTACAACCCCAGTGTGAAAGCCCTTCACCAACGGCTGAGGGGGCAGGGGAAACCGGACAAGGTGGCTCGAATCGCTGCAGCAAGAAAGCTCTTACTGATTGCACATGCCATCTACAAGAGCGGTGAAGAATTCCGCTCTCCTACCAAGGAGGTGACTTGACATTCAATACAGCATCTGACCCCAGATTCTCTACGAAAATTCCCCTGGAGGAGCTGTGAGAGGTAGAGAATGTAATAATAGAGACTTCTGCAACAAGCTCATTGTATCTCTGAATACGGGAGCGAGGTTTACCTCCCGTGAGTGGTGCGCGGGTCGATGATATCACGGATCCCATCTCCCAACATGTTAAAAGATAATACAGTGATAAGGATAGCCGCTCCAGAGAAGAGTGAGATCCAAGAAGCGTTGGTCAGGTAGTCCATCCCCTCGCGAATGATGCCGCCCCAGGTGGGGGTTGGCGGTGGAACGCCCAATCCGATAAAACTCAGGTTGGCCTCGATGCGAATCGCGGTGGCGGTCCACAGGGTTGCCATCACCAATACCTCCCCCATAACGTTCGGTAAGGCATGTCGGAAGATCACCCGCAGATCGCTGAATCCAAGGGCACGTGCAGCAGTTATATAGTCCTGTTCCTTAATAGCTAGTGTTGGTGCGTGGACAATTCTGACAAAGCGAGGGGCCATGATGACCCCAATAGCGATGATCAACTTTATCATCCCCGAACCGAGGACGGCCATCACCATCAACCCCATGATCAGGTTGGGAAACGACATGAGAACGTCGACCGTTCGCATGATCACGTTCTCTACCGTTCCCCCCTTTATGCCGGCGATGATCCCCAGGCTTGTTCCAATGACCATTCCGATCAGCACCGAGGAAATCCCCACGATCAGTGAGACTCTCGCGCCGTAGATTACCCGGCTTAGGATATCACGTCCGAAGTTGTCCGTCCCCAAAAGGTGCCCTTGTTGGGGGGAGAGCAACCGGTGATAGACATCCTGGATCAATGGATCGTACGGGGCAATCACGGGGGCGAGGATCGCCACCAGGATTACGATCAACGCGATCACGGCCCCAGCAAAGGCGGTCTTGTTTCTGCAGAAGGTTCGCCACAATCGCCGGACCTCACCTATTCTCGTTTCAGTCATAACGAATCCTTGGATCGACAATGCCATAAGCCAGGTCAGTGAACAAGTTAATAAAAACGACTATCGAACTGAAGATAACCATAATAGATTGTAGCATTATGTAGTCCCGTTGTTTCATTGCCCCGACTAGCATCTTCCCTAACCCAGGACGGGAAAAGACGACCTCAGTCATTACCGAGCTTCCAATAAGAACGATGGAGAACATCCCGACAACAGAGAGGATCGGTAAAAGAGCGTTTCGCAAGACATGTTTGTATACGACGATCCGTTCACGAAGTCCTTTAGCGCGCGCGGTACGAACGTAGTCCTCATTTAGGATGTCGAGCATCGACGACCGTGTCATACGCGTTACGTAGGACATCATGATTAATGCCAGAGTAAGCGCCGGCAGGAACAGGTAATACAGAGTTTCCCCGATATTGCTCAAATCACCTCCCCCAACTACCGGGAAGACCCCCAGTTTGATGGGAAACAAGAGCAGCAGCATGATCCCCAAATAGAAGGCGGGGACAGAGAGCCCCGTAAGCGAGAAGACACGTCCCATATAATCAACCACTGAGTTTCTCTTAAGTGCTGTGAGGATACCGAGAGGAACCCCTAGAATCGAACCGAGGATGATGCCACTTATTGTCAACTCGAGAGTGTAGGGAAGGACACTGGCAATCTGTGTCGCGACCGGCTTGCTTGTGATCAAAGACCGGCCCAGATCCCCATGGAGGAGGCCACCAAGGAATCGGAAGTACTGTACATAGAGTGGGGCGTTCAACCCCATCTTCTCGCGCAGGGCTTCCACTGCTTCCTTGGACGCATAATCGCCAAGAGCAGCAACCGCAGGATCACCCGGGGCGACCCGTACCAGCAGGAACACAAGCGTTAGAACAGCAAGCAGAATAGGAATACAAAGCAAAACTCGCCGGACAAGATACCCAGTCATAGCTTTTCTCCTCGATAAAAGCGCTGCGGGCCCTATTTAAGAGCCCGCAGCATATGCATCCGGCGCTATTTAAGTATGCTGGTCTTCTCTGTAACCTGTGGGTAGAGC
Source organism: Candidatus Bipolaricaulota bacterium (assembly GCA_034715975.1). Taxonomy (GTDB): domain Bacteria; phylum Bipolaricaulota; class Bipolaricaulia; order UBA7950; family UBA9294; genus M55B144. Next base: position 15,644 of record JAYEFP010000111.1, read on the forward strand.
GCGACCGTCGATTTGAGGTCATAGCCCCAATCCACTTTCTCGCTGCGACCGAAGATATACTTCAGCATAATCAGCGGATAGGAAGCCAGATACTCAGCGAGCTCCCGCTGGGCCTCTTTCCACAGGGCTACCTGCATGTCGGCGTCAACCTCTGCCCGGGCCTCTTCGATCAGGTCGTCGATCCCGGTGTAGTGAGAGAAATTGGTATCCGGCTTTGCACCAGTAACAACGATAGAGTCAGAGTGGTAGAAGCGGGTCAGGAAGACGTCAGCGTTCGCCCTCCACGCAATGTAGATGGTTACCGGATTGCTGTCTTCCCTGATCAGTGAGTGCATCGTGGAGTGATCGACAACCCTAAGCTTCAAGTCGATGCCGATCTGGGCAAGTTGAGCCTGTATTTGCTCGTAGATTCGACGATAGCTTGCTCGCTCCGAGGTCACCGCTTCCATGGTGAACCCATCGGCGAGTCCAGCATCGGCAAGTAGATCCCTCGCCTCATCCAGATCAGCGTTATAGGCCAACCCTGCTGCCTTTACCTCTGCATAGGTAAGTCCTCCGGCGAGGTAGTTCACCGGCACCGGTGAATACAACGCCTCTGCAGTGTCACCGAAGAACGCCAGGAACGCATCGCGATCCAGGGCGTAAGCAATAGCCTTTCTTACCGCTTTTGTTTCGATATAGTCACGCCTAAGGTTAAGGTGCAAGGTAACCGTCTCGCCCGGCCCGAAGACATCGACATCAATTCCGGGTTTATCTTCCATCATCGCAACCCAGTCTTGCTCACGACGCCCTTCAGCCACTTCCAGCTCTCCCGAGCGCAGACCTAACTCGCGACTGCTAACCTCAGGCATATAGAGCACCTCAACCGTCTTCAGAATTGGAGCACCGCGGAAGTAATCAGGGTTTCCTGCTAGAACGACCTTGTTCATAGGAACATACTCGCTGAGCATAAACGGGCCGGTCCCCACAGGACTGGTCTTGAACGCCTCGTCCCCCATCTCTTCGATCGGTTTCTTGGGGATGATGAATCCACCACAGTAGTCTGAAACTTTAGGCAAGAATAGCATTGGAGAGAGAGGCTCTTCCAGAGTAATCTTCACCGTGTACTTATCGACCGCTTCGAATGTCATCCCAGCGTATTCCCCTGCGTATGAGGATCGATCGGGATCTGCCGCTTTGTTGAGCGAGTAGACTACATCCTCCGAGGTCAGCTCATAACTTGCATGGCCGTTCCAAGGGTGAATCATAACTCCCTGTTTTAGATCGAAGGTCCATACAAGGCCCCCATTCGTAGGCTCAGGGATCTCCACTGCTAGATCAGGTTCAAAGGCCGAGATATCCCCTGGCTTATAGCGAACCAGCCCGTTGAACACCATATCGACGACGGCACGGTCCATGGTCGCCGCTGCACGATGAGGATCGAGCGTCTTTAGGTCTGCTGCATCCAGCGCGATGCGTAAGACTTGATTTTCCGAAAGTTCCTGCGCTGACGAACCGACCACAAAAAGGCCCATAACCAATGTAAATACCAGACCAACAACAAGCAACTTGTGCAACATCACTAACCTCCTTGAAAACATAGCTGTATCTGAATCACACCTTGTTATAAAATTTGTGGCTTATACATATCACCTCCTTAGCATGAAGGAAACAACTCTCTTGTTTAGACTAGCATAATGAGTGGAGGAAAATCAAGGACAAGACTTGTCTCATACAAGATGAGTATGAAGCGAGGGGTGTCTTTTCATGACACGCCCCTTGGCTTGTGTCGTTTACAGGTTTATCGGTATACTTCGTGGACAGAAAGGAGATGGTGAAGTGCACCCCTCAAGCTAGACACGTTGGGGCCGAGATTGATACGTGCCATGGAGCCGACGTAATCGCTTGTTCAAACTCCACCGGACTGACATAACCAAAGTGCCGAATGCAACCGTTCTTGATTGTATATCAGTTCGATGAATTCGCCAATCTTCTCCTTCACTTCCGTAAACGTCTGGTACTCCGAAACATAGACTTCCTCAACCTTCAATGTCTTCATGAAGCTCTCTGCTTGCGCATTGTCATAGGATTCCCTTTGCGAGACATGCTGATAATGAACTTGTGTTCCTCGATGATCTCTATGTAGTCATCTGCTGCATACTGCACACCACGGTCGGAATGGAATACACCCAGCAGAAGGGTGCCGCGCAGCAATGGCTGCCCTAAGCGCGGCACAGGTGAGTGCAGCATTAATGTGTCGCGACAACGCCCAACCAACAACCCGACGTGAGTAGCCCTGAAGGCCTCCCTCCGTGGCTGGAGTTCGTTGGGGCCGAAGCCTGGCCCGGAAAGGGGGATTCGGCAGTTCAATCATTCAATCACTCACTCGCTTAATGACTCACTTAATAACTAACTTCGCCAAATCGCTCTCTCAGCTATCGTTGCACCCATTCTGCCTCTGTAGTACCCTCTTAGTCATCATGCAAAGCTCCACAATGACTGATCACAATGGATATTCCGCATCTTCGTCCCTCATTATCGTCCCTCATGGAACCGACAGGATAACCGAAGGACGGAGGCGCGCAGCGTTGCTGCTGGCGCGTTCATCCCAGGAGGAGGATCTTGTCATCCGGGGGGCACATCCCGACTTGATAGAGCTTTCCGCCCCAGCAGGAAAGGAAAAGATCGGGATCGCACAGGTGCGCGAGGTGATTCACCAGGCACAGTTTGCCCCCACGCAGGCTCGTCAGAAGGTGTGCCTCCTGCCGCGCGCGGAGCAACTAACGATGGAGGCAGCAAACGCCCTGCTTAAGGTGCTGGAAGAGCCGCCGCGTGGCCTTGTCTTCCTCTTCCTTGCTGAAAACCCAGGTGATCTTCTGGCGACGATCGTGTCGCGTAGCCAGATTATCCGCGAGCGACCAAGCATCGATGTGGACAGCGTCTCCCGCCTGACCCAGGTCGGTTATGAGGAAAGGGAAGCTCATTACATTGTTGACACAGTGGAAAATGAGAGCGAGCTGGAACAATTCATCGCTCATCCGATCGACCTTGCACACGCAAAGAAGGAAGCGTCGCAAGTGGCGGCGGAGGCGACGGGGACTGAACTCATCACCCTTGCCCGCGGGAACGATTCGATCGTTCGACGTGCTGCTGCGTCGCGCCTCCTTCTTCGGCTTACGGAGGGCGATCGCGAGCTCGCTGTCACGGGGGCGATTGCCGCCGCTCGCGCCGGTCGTGACGCTGCCGCACGGCTCCTGGCCAATCTTATTTCGATATCGTTCTCTGCGTTGCGTGAAGCGATCGAAAAAGAAAGTGCTCCTCGTACCGATCGATTAGGGCTGTTATCGATCGATCCGGCAGTTTGGGGCGTCACCTGCCGCCGCATTCAACGGGCACAACGGGGACTGGATCGCTATACTTATCCTGATGGGGTCTTCTTGTCGCTCTTTCTTAGCGTAGTCCGAGGTGAATAATGGCTGAAGAAAAGATATTTCTCGTGCGCGTTCTCGATATGGAGAGAGATAGTGGGTACTTTCACGCCCAGTCAGAAACGTTTGCCGCGGGCGATCGCTGTATCGTTGACCACAACGGCCTTCACATGGGCATCGTGATGAGTGTCCTCGCCGCGGGGGAGGGGATCGGCAAGCAGCTCGAACACCTCGTCCGCAAGGCAACGGCAAGCGACATGGACGCGTATGCCCACAACCAGGCCGAGGCCGAGCGGGTGCTCGCTTCAACGCGTGAGGTAATCGTGAGCCACGATCTGCCGATGCACCTCGTTGCCGCCGAGTACACGATCGATCGCGCACACTTGCGCATCTACTTCACGGCGCCTCATCGGATCGATTTTCGCGCCCTCCTGCGCGACCTCGCTGGACGCTTTGGCGTGCGCATCGAGCTGCGCCAGATGGGGGCACGCGACGAGGCTAAGCTGAAGGGGGGAATCGGCCGCTGTGGCCGCGTCCTGTGTTGCCACCAGTTCTTGCACAATCCAACGCCCGTCCCGATGGAATTTGCTTACGATCAGGAGCTGTTTGTTCCTCCAGAACGGATAACGGGCGTCTGCGGACGCCTCATGTGCTGCCTGGCCTACGAGCATAACGCTTACAAGGATGAACTCGCAGGGATGCCCAAGCTTGGCACGTGGGTAAGCTACAAGGAGAAACGGGGAAAGGTGATCGCCCACAACATCTTCAGACACACAGTCACGCTTCTCACTGGGGAGCACGACCGGATCGAGGCGGAGCTTGCGGACATCAAGACCCTTCCTACGTCACGGCGACAGAGGGATTAATCCGGCCGCCCTTGCTCATAAGACGCATTAGATCCTCTTTGGACAAGGTGGCTGTAATCTCGATTCCTTCCTTGGTGTAGCCACAAATCGTCACCCTCTCCCGTCGCGAAAGGTTGTGCAGCTCCTGCATCATGCTGTAGGGGAGGAGGAGGGAAACGTCGCTCTTGCCCTGAGAGAGAGTCTCCTGTATGCGCGCGAGCAAGACATCCATGTTCTCGCCGTCACTTGCCGAAATGAAGACAGGCTTGTGAAAGGCTTCCGTGTCTATATCTTCTTGGGATGTGAGGTCAATCTTGTTCAGCACATCGATGAGCGGCGGACGCTGATCATCGCTTGCGAATACCTCATGATCGAGGGTGGCAATGACGGCTTCATGGTCCTCGATACAACTCGAACGGGAGGAATCAACTACGTGAAGGATCAGATCCGCATCACGCACCATCTCCAGTGTGGAGGCAAAGGCCGGGATCAGTTGGTGCGGAAGCTTACGGATGAATCCGACGGTGTCTACGAACAGCGCCCACTGCGTGGTTCCGATTTTTCCCCGCCTGACGGTTGTTGTCAGAGTTGCGAAGAGCTTGTCCTCAACAAGCACGTCTGCCTCGCAAAGCCGGTTGAGAAGCGTCGACTTCCCGCTGTTTGTGTACCCGACGAGGGCGATGAGTGGGAGAGGCCCCGTGCGACGCTTCTTGCTACGCAGCCCGCGTTCGCCGCGAGCCTTAACGAGTCGATCTTCGAGCGTGTGGATGCGACGATTGATCTTATTGCGATCGAGTTCAAGCTGCGTTTCACCTGGTCCTCTCGTCCCGATCCCTCCACCGAGCCGGGAGAGAGCGTTTCCCCAGCCGCGCAGCCGTGGGAGGAGATAGCGGAGCTGCGCAAGCTCCACCTGCAGCTTTGCCTCCTTTGTTGCCGCTCGCTGGGCAAAGATGTCCATTATTAGCTGCGCGCGATCGATCACTTTCGTCTTCATCTTCTCTTCGAGGTTCCTCGCCTGAGCTGGGGAGAGCTCATCATCGAAGATAATTACGTCCGCGCCCAGCTCGTGCGCTGCCGCCTTTACCTCGGCCATCTTTCCCTTACCGATGAAGAAGGATGAATCTGGCCGCGTGCGGTTCTGCACTACCTCAAGGAGTGTTGGAATTCCTGCCGTGGAAGCGAGGGCCGTGAGCTCACGCAGGGATTCGTCGACCTTGCTCCCAGGTGTCTGTATTGCAACGAGGATTGCCTTTTCACTTCCATAGATGCGCGCCCGCTTTCCAAGGTGATCCTCGGGGAGAAGGGGCCTTCTAGCTAATTCGTTCAATTGCGCCTCCAACGCCGCGAAGTTTCTGTGCCAGACTCTCGTACCCGCGGTCGATCTGCTCTAGGTTGTCGATTGTGCTCTCACCCTTTGCGGCCAGGGCAGCAAGGATGAGTGCCGCACCGGCACGAATGTCGGGCGCGCTCGCGGCGGCCGCGTGTAGTTCATCGACTCCGGCAATCACCGCTCTTCGCTCGCGCACGTCTATTCTTGCCCCCATCATGCGCAGGGTCGAGGTGTAGTTGAACCTATTCTCGAAGATCCGTTCTTCCACGATACTCTCTCCTTCGGTCAGGCTCAACAACGCGACAAGTGGAGGCTGTAAGTCCGTTGGAAAACCTGGATAGGGAGCGGTGGCCGTCTTGATCGGCTGTGGGCGTCCGTTCATCGCAAGTGTGATTGCATCATCAGCCTCGTCGATATCACAACCCGCCTGCGCAAGGAGGGAAAGAAGTGACCGCAAGTGCTCGGGGATGATTTGCTGTACCGTAACCGCGCCATTGGTGATTGCCGCGGCAAGGAGGTACGTTCCCGCTTCCATACGATCAGGGATCACGGCATGTCGTGCACCATGCAGGCCAATTGTCCCTTGGATATAGAGTGATCCGTTCCGGTATTCGATCTCTGCACCCATCTTCCCGAGTAAGCTCACTAGGGCCATGACCTCCGGCTCCCATGCGGCGTTTTCGATCACCGTCTCGCCTGCGGCGAGTGTGGCACTCATCGCGATCTGTTCCGTCGCGCCCACCGATGGGAAGGGGAGGCTGATCTTCGCTCCGCGTAAGCGCTTGGCTATGAGGGTGACCGCGTTTTGCCCTTCGCTCACCTGTGCCCCGAGTTTTCGTAGACCGAAGAGGTGAAGGTCAACGGGGCGTGCGCCGATCTTGCATCCACCAGGTAGGGGAACAACAGCACGGCCAAGACGAGCAACGAGCGGACCGAGGACGAGAAAGGAAGCGCGCATCTGTTCAACGAATGCCGCCTGCGCCTCAGAGTGGAGATCCTCCCCTCCCGCTATTGACACACTGTTCTCGTCTCGCACAACGCGCTTCCCGAGTGAGGAGATGGTGGAGAGGATCGTGGAGACATCGCGCAGGTGCGGCACGTGATCGATTATGACCTGTTCGTCGGTCAATAGGGAGGCAACACACGCCGGGAGCGCGGCATTCTTCGCGCCAGAGATAGGAATTACTCCTGAGAGCGGGCGACCGCCCCGGATTACAAAGTGCTCCATTAGCTAGGGAGGTAGCGCTGCGGGTCGACGGGGAACTCTCCGTTTCGTATCTCAAAGTGCAAATGGGGACCGGTGGAAAGGCCCGTGTTTCCTGACTCGGCGATCGGTTGTCCAACCTCGACGAACTGTCCCTTGGAGACGAGTACGCTTGAGATATGTCCATAAATGGTTAAGTAGCCATCAGCGTGCTGGAGGACGACCGCCGTTCCATATCCTTCAGGGTCATCATAGATCTGAGACACAGTCCCCGGCGCTGCAACGCGCACCATGGTTCCAACAGGAACGTCGATATCGATCCCGTTGTGATGATGTCGCGTTCCGAGGACCGGGTGGATACGCCACCCAAACGGAGAGGTGATTTCTCCCCCCAACGGCCAGATAAACCTCGCATTCTGCCCATGCGAGAGACGAATAACCGCTTGCCACAGGTTGGCAGTCGCCTCAGGGATGAGGATTCGCTGTCCAGCAAAGATGCGCCCGGGATCGGTGATCCCGTTGGCCTGCGCGATCTTATCGATCGATACGCCGTAAGTGATGGAGATATCGGTCAGCGTCTGGCCGCTCTTGATCATGTGCACTAGCCCATCGGATGAGGCATAGAGGGTCTCCCCCGCAGTGATCGCGCCGATGGAGACAAGGTTGTTGTCCGCCATGAGCTCTTCGGGAGTGACGCCCATTTGAGAAGCGATCTGGTTAAACGTCTCCCCTTCTGCCGCTACGTGCGTGAGAATTGCAGGACTTGTTGAAGTGACCTGCTCCCCCGGAGTTTCATCGCTCACATCTTCGCCTGGCAAACCATCGATATCGGCTGGAGTCGCCTCATCGTCAGACGGTGGTTCTGTCAACGGGGTCACATCAATTGGGCCAGGTGTGGCCTCTGCTGGCTGTGTCGTAGTTACTGTCGTTTGTTTGCTTGGCTTCGATCCCCCGGAACTGAGGAGGATGGGAATCAAAATAACGGCAACAAGAACGAGGAGCGCCAACAACACACGATCTTTGCGAATCGGCTTTTTCTCAGTCACTACTCATCAGCTCGAGGAATTGCTCGTTATCCTTCGTCGCCTCCATCTTACTCTTTACAAACTCCAACGCCTTCTGCGTGTCGTTCAAGTTACTCATCATCTTACGCAGAATCCACACGCGATTCAATACCTTTGCCGGAATGAGGAGTTCCTCCTTCCGCGTGCCGCTCTGTTCAACGTCGATCGCCGGATAGATTCGCTTGTTCGACAGATTGCGATCGAGGATCAGCTCCATGTTTCCTGTCCCCTTGAACTCTTCAAACACAACCTGATCGAGCTTGCTCCCCGTGTCGACGAGCGCGGTGGCGATGATCGTCAGGCTTCCACCTTCCTCGATGTTTCTCGCCGCCCCGAAGAACTCCTTCGGTTTGTAGAGAGCGGTCGGGTCCATTCCTCCAGAGAGGAGCTTCCCGGACGAGGGAACAGAAAGGTTGTAGGCACGTGCCAGGCGGGTGACCGAGTCCATGAGAATCACCACATCGTATCCCGACTCCACCAGTCGTTTCGCTCTGTTGGTAACGATCTCGGCGATGCGGGTGTGGTGTCGTGGTTCCTGGTCGAAGGTTGCGGCTATGACCTCTCCATTATCTATCGAGCGGCTGAAGTCGGTGACCTCCTCCGGTCTCTCGTCGACCAGGAGGACGAAAAGCTTTATCTCGGGGTGGTTGGCATTGATTCCCTTGGCAATCTTCTTCAGGAGGGTCGTCTTTCCCGCTTTGGGGGGGGAGACGATCAGCCCGCGCTGACCTTTTCCGATGGGGCAGAAGAGATCGATGATCCTTGTGGAGATATCCTCGGGATCATACTCCAACCGGAGGTGTGTATCAGGGTGAAGCGGAGTCAGATCGCGGAAGATTGGCCGATGGCGCGATTCCTCTAGGGTCATCCCGTTTATAGCTTCCAGTTTGAGGAGGGCAAAGTATCGCTCATCCTTCTTGGGAGCGCGAATTGGTCCGGTGATGAGATCCCCGTTTCGCAGACCAAAACGCTTGATCTGTGAAGGCGAAGTATAGATGTCATTCCTTGTAGGAAGACAGTTTTCGTTGCGCAGGAAACCGTAGCCATCGGGTAGGATCTCCAGGGGGCCATCGCTGAACCGAAGTTCGTTCTCCTTCGCCAAGTGGACCATGATCGAACGCAGGAGATCCTCCTTCCTGAGATGCGTTCCATCCTTTATCTTCAAACCCTTTGCGGTTTCCTGGAGCGAATCGATCTTCTCTGTGCGTAATTCTTTTAGTTCCATAGTTGTATCACCTCAAACATGAATTCCTCGATAGATGATTAAGCATATGCTTACAAGGTAAGCGACCAGGATGAGGGCAGCGTTGCCCCCCATCCCCAAAACGCGGCGCTTCGAGCGGTAGACGATCGCGGTTGTTGCGATCGCGGTTATTCCTATCCCTAGGCTCGCCAAGATTAACTGGTCTGTAACACCGTCTTTCAAGCTGGCGAAGATGGAGCCGCGGCGGAAGGCGACGTCGGCGAAGAAGACGGTCAGGATATTGAACATATTCGACCCGAACAGGTTCCCGAGGATCATGTTGTAGGCCTTAATCTTGAGGGCTCCGATCGAGGTGGCAAGCTCGGGAAGAGAGGTGACGATCGCGACCAGAATCGCTCCCATGAAGGAAGTCGAAAGAGCTGTCTCTTCGGCGATTGCCTTGCTCGCGTGGATGAGGAATATCCCGGAGATGATGATCACCACGCCGGAGAAACAGAACCCGACGATCGCCCGTCTGAGCCCCATCGTCTCTTTCGTCTCCTCGGCCTCTCCGCCATCACGCCTCTCTATGCGATAGAGGAGGAAAACCCCAAAGACATAGGTGAACAGGATAATGAGACTGACCGGGTTCACCCCAAGGATCGCTGCATTCGGGGCGACCGTGATCCCCAGCATGACGAGGACGGTGAGGATGATGGCGATCCCCCCGCTGGCAGCGTGATAGGGTTTGACCAGGAGCAGGAACGGGCCGCGGCCAAGGAGGATGATATCCATGACAACAATGATGGCGATGTTGAACAGGTTGCTCCCCAGCGCGTTCCCCAACGCAATATTGGGGACACCGATCGTGGCCCCGGTGATGGTCGTCGTCAGCTCCGGGATCGAGGTGATCGTCGCCAGGAAGAGGAGGCCGATCCAGCCTTGTCCAATCCCGGTCCGCTTTCCCAGTGCCTCGCCGAATGAGGCGAGCTTGATCCCGGCAAGGATAATCGCCGTTGAGGTAAGAAGAAACGTGATCCATTGGATTAGCATCAGGTAATCAGACTCCTCGAGTCAAACCTACGGGTTGGACCCAACATGTTGGAACCAACGCGTTGGTACCCATCGATACGTGTGAAACTCATGTGTGATCCGATCAACATTCACTTCGTGCAACTTCCTTGAAGTGTGTTACTCGATCTTGACGACTCGCCGCGCATGCCGATCGCCGTCAAACGGAGTGGAGAGCCACTTCTCGACGATCTTCTCCGCCATACCACGTCCAATCACCCGTGCCCCGAAGCAGAGCACGTTGGCATCGTTGTGCCTTCGACTCATCTCGGTCGAATATGGTTCGCTGCAGCGCGCAGCACGAATTCCCTTCACCTTTCCAGCAGCCATCGCCATGCCAATCCCCGTGCCGCATATGAGGATCCCACGTTCGACCTCACCGCGCGCCACAGCACGTGCTACAAGCTTTGCTATATCGGGATAATCCACGGATTCCTTGGAATTTGTCCCCACGTCGGTAACCTCGTGCTCCTTGAGGACAGAATCGAGCAGGATACGCTTCAAATCCACTCCAGTATGGTCACAACCGATCGCTATTTTCACAATCTCAGACCTTCTTGAACAGCCACTTGATCATGTCTCCGTACATCTTGAATCGTTCACGAATGCCATTTGAGAACCCACGCTTCTCTTCTTTGAGAACGTGAGTAACTCCCTCCAGTTTCACTTTTTCCTTGCTCCATCCTTCCTTCACGGCGAGCCTGGACAATGCGAATTCGATCCCGTAGTTCATCTCGTGTACGTTTGTTTTGGCCCGCTCCCACAGTTTCTTGGTCAACATGCGTTGTCCGGAGGCATACGGGTTGAACTTCTGGGCAAAATCCGTGTTCTTGCGTCCGTTGGCAAAAACACCGACTGCCATGTCGACACCGCTATCTACGTATGTATGAATGAACTTCTCGATATGCGCTTCCGTTAGCCCAACAAGATCCGCATCGAGGAACAGAAGAATGTCGTTACGGGCACACGTGACTCCTTTGTCGAGTGCTCTTGCCTTGCCGCAGTTCTCCTCTAGCTTGATGACCTGCACCGGGTACTGACGTGCCATATCGGCCGTTCCGTCCTCCGATCCGTCATCGACGACGATCACCTCATCAACGGCGGAGCAACCAACAAGGGGCTTCAGAACAGCTCCAATTCGAGAGGCTTCATTATATGCAGGCACTACTGCGGAAACTTTCATAGGTTCATGACTCGCGTGGATGAATCGTGGATACAGCGTTATTTATTGACAACATTCTACTCTCTTCCTCAAAGAAAGTCAATTCGGGACGCAAAGCTAGCTTTCTGGATGAAGCCATGTTTTGACCTCGGAGAGGAGCTCTTGTAAGCTAGCGACTCTCTCGCCCACCACAGGAAGAGCGGCAGTAAACCGCTTTCCATAGCTCTTACGAAGGATGCGCTGGTCAGTGATGATGACAACGCCGTGGTCGCTCGTGGTGCGGATAAGACGCCCCACCCCTTGCCGTAGCTTGAGGATTGCGCGGGGGATCGATAGGTCGGAGAAGGGATCCTTGCCGAGTTTCGCAATCCTGTCGGCCAACGCAGAGAAGACAGGATCGGTGGGGACGGGAAAAGGAAGGCGCGTGATAATGAGGATCTCTAATGCGTCTCCTGGTAGGTCAATCCCCTCCCAGAAGCTATCCGTTCCTAGCAGTACCGCCGATCCCTCGCTCTCTTTGAATCGTTCGATAAGCTTGCTGCGCGGCCCATCGATCCCCTGGGCGAGCACAAGTGCCTTCTCATCGAGCGCATCGTGGACCGCATGCAATAGCTTGTACGATGTGAACAGGATGAGGATTTTGCGTCCGACCTCACTCACGATTCCCTGGATGCATTCGGTGAGCGCGTTGACGTAGGCGTTGTTTGTGGCCGTCACTGGTGGGAAGAATTCGGGAATCAAGAGCTTCATCTCATTCTCATAAGAGAAGGGGCCTTGAACGACTGCCGGTTCTTCCTTGCCGGGAGCTTCTGAAAGGCCGAGAGATTCTTCGAGGTAGGCAAAGTCTCCTCCCTGCGAAAGAGTGGCTGATGTGAGAACGAGTGACTCAACACGCGAGTAGAGCGACTTCTCCAAGAACGGGGCGACGGAGAGCGGTGATATGCGAAGATATGGCTCTTCATTGATGAATTCGTACCAATGAACGCTGTTCTCATCTGGCGGGGAGAAGAGCTTGTGAAACGCAGCGACGATCTCGACATCCTCGATGATCAATCCATCAGCCTCGCGTTCGAGATCCGGCGCTTCCAGGGCATCGGCAAGGCTCTCGATGGATCTGGTGAGCGTTTCCAGTTCACGCACTACTTTAGCCATCTGATCCTCAAACGGGGAGAGATCTGGTGAGCGTCCGCGGCCAGGAGGGAGGCCGCGTGCAATCGAGGAGAAGAGGCGCGTGTTTGCACCGCGCAGCGTGTTTAGGAGATCGTGCACCTTCCGGATTCTGTCGTCGGTTCGCGCGTACGGTAGCCGAGCGAGCCACCCGCCGGTGCGTCTGCCCAGTGGGTGTTCGATGGCGCGTAACAAGGAATCCACGCTGTGCGTGGAGAGGGTGATAGTGAACGCCTGTCGTGCGGCAGTTTCCATTGCGTGTGCCTCATCGACAATGAGGCACTGATAGTCGCCGAGGATCCCTTGATCTGTCTGTTGGTCTGCCAGGAGAAGCGAGTGATTGACGACAACGAGATCAGCCCTGCGCGCATGTCGCCGCGCGGCGACGGAGAAGCACTCATCGTAGAATGGACATGACTGACCCAGACACCGGTGAGGATCATCGTACATGCGCCGCCACAACACCTTTGCTTGCGGGTCGCTGAGAAAGGCGGCATTCTCTTCGATATCGCCCGTCTGTGTCGCAAGTAACCAACGCGCGACGGGAGCAAGGCAGGTCAGAAGATCCCGTTCCAACCCCTCGATGAGCTCTCCCAGGACGATCTGCCAGCGACGGAGGCAGATGTAGTTCCTCCTGCCTTTTAGAAGAGATACCTGTAGAGACGGCAGAATATGACCGGAGAGGAAAGGAAGGTCCTTGTGAAATACCTGCTCTTGGAGCTGTTTCGTGCGCGTGGATAGGACAACGCGCACTCCCTCGTGGTCGCGCAAGTGGATGAGGGCAGGAATGAGATAGGCGAACGTCTTTCCCGTGCCCGGACCCGCCTCTACTACCGTTGTCCCTCCATGTTCCAGTACGTTCAATACGCGTTCCGCCATCTCACTCTGCCCAGAGCGCGCTTCGAATCCATTGAGGTCGCTTGCCAGCGGACCCTCAGGTGCCAACAGATCAGTAAGAGAGAGTTGAGGTGGATTCGTCGAAGGCGTGCGTTCACCCGTTGGCGCCTCTTCCTCAGGATGCGCGAATCTGATCATGCGACGGATTAGATCGTTGTTTGGGGGCGGGAGGAGCTCGGCAAGGAGCGCTAGCAGATCCGGCGATAGTTTCAGGAACCCCTCGATCAACAATGAGAAAAGGGAGAAGAGTGTCTCCGGGCCTCTCCCCTCCGCTATCCCATAGTGTGAGCAGAGCTTTAAAAGTCCATGCCCGGGAAGAGTGGGGTGGAGAGTGCGCGCCAATAGGCGTAGGTCTAGCGTCTTTTCGTCGCCAACATAGGCAACACGCACAGCCTCTTCCGCTGGGGCACATTCAGATTCCGATAGTAGCCCGTGTACGAATAGGGCCGTCCTTCCATCGGCAGCGGCCAGTACCCTCTCCAGGCCGATCCCTTTCCACGGTACAGCCATCTCTTCAGAGGAGATGGCGGAGTAGGTCAATTCTCTTTACCTGTCCTACCAGACGCCCGTTCTTGTCAATGACGGGGAGGAGCTTGATGTTCTTGCGAATAATGACCTCAGCCGCCTGTAGATCATCATCATCCTCGGTCACAACAATCATGTCCTTCTGCATGTACTTCTCAATTGGGTCACCCGAGATTTGCTCAAGTTTCTTGGAGATCTGGTTCATGTCAGGGATGAACGAGGCGGTGTGGAGCATGTCAAAGTAACCTGGGAGGCACGCTCTGATGATGTCCTTCTCCGATATGAAGCCGATGACCTTGTCCTCTTCATCGACGATAGGCATGTTCGGTGCACCAGCGCTATCAAGGATGAAGATCAATTCGCGTATCGATACGTCCTTCTCACACGATGTCAGGTCCTTGGTCATGATGTCGCGAACCTTCATTACGGAGCCTCCTGTTATAACTTGTTGATGGAGATTGTCTCCATGTGCTTCTCGATCCAGTCGATGTCCGAGCAGATCTTCTTGTCGCTCTCCGCGCTCATCATGCCCGCTGCCATGCCAAAGCGCAGCGCATGCTCCAGGCTTTCGCCTTTATTGAGCATGTGCACGATTCCACCGAGCAATACGTCATCAGCACCGACGAAATTCTTGAACTCGGTTGTCTTCGCAGGAGCAAGTATCTCCCACACCCCATCTGCTGTTATCGCAATGTCGCCTGTTACTTCATGGGAAACGATAACGATACCCGTTCCATCGGTGACCATCTTCTTTCCCGCGTCGATGATCTTGCTACGTGTCGTGAGGGGAAGGCCGTTACTAATCGGCGTTTCGCGAATATCCGGCTTGACAATGTACGGTGAAGCGAGGAGCCCGCGACTTAGCGCGTCTCCCGTCGCGCTGATGACAACCCTCGCTCCCGCCTCTTTTGCCATGCTCGCTAAGACTCGGTATAGGTCTCCATCGACTCCAGGAGGAAGGCTCCCCGCGAGGATAACCCACGTAGCACGGTTGAGCATCCGCTTGTAGCGGCGGAGGAAACGGGTGATCTCTTCCTGTATTATTGCAGGGCCGGGTTCGTTGATCATTATTGGGACGTATTCGTGACCACGCTCTAGCACAATCACGTTGGTGCGTGTTTCTCCGTTTACCCACACGAAGTTCGTCGTCACCCCTTCATCGCGTAGGTCGCGTACGACGACGTGTCCCACGTATCCGCCGACAAAACCCATCGCCACGTTGTCCACTCCCAGGTGAGAAAGGAAGATACTTGTGTTGACTCCCTTTCCCCCGGCCGATGTCTCGCTCTTCCTCGCCCGCGTTAGGAACTCATCCTGCGTTTCCTTCGCCATCTTTAGCTGATCAACCCAATAGATCTTGTCGATCGCTGGATTGGGTGTGACTGTGATGATCATTGCGCTCCTTGTGGCACCATAGAATCCGCCCGCTTTCCAACCAGCGCGGCTGCTGTTGCATCTTCGATAAACACCGGAACAAACTCACCAACGACCCCTTTATCCGCAATCACTACTGTGCGGTGATCATCCGTGCGCCCATAGGCCTCACCACTACGCGTCTTCCCTTCTATAAGGACCTCTAATTGTACCCCGATTCGGCTGCGGTTCTGCGTAAGAGCGATCTCGCGCTGCAGATCGAGGACATCATGCAAGCGGGTTTTCTTCGCTTCTTGGCTGACATTATCGTCAACGAGTGCGCTTCTCGTCCTCGGCCGCGGTGAGTACATGGCGACGAAGATCGACCCGAAGCGTGCCTGCCTGATGAGTTCGAGGCTGTCCGCGAAATCCTCTTCCGTCTCACCCGGGTAACCGACGATCATATCGGTCGTAATGTTAATGTCCGGAACCGCATTACGGGCTTCTTCGAGAATAGAGAGGAAATCCTGACGCGTGTAGCCACGGTTCATCTCTCGCAGGATACGATCGCTCCCTGATTGGCAAGCAAGATGAATATGGTTGCAAATGTTGTCATGAGAGGCAATCTGCGCTATTACCTGCGACGTCATGTCCTTGGGATGCGAGCTAATGAAACGGATGCGAGGCGTACCGATATCGGCTATGCGTTCCAATAGGTTAGCGAAGCTCCCGTATTGGGGCCGATCGGTTCCGTAGGAATCGACATTCTGCCCGAGGAGCAGGATCTCGGGGTAGCCATCTCGTGTAGCCTTTTCTGCCTCGCGGAGGATCTTGTTTGGATCGCGGCTTCGCAACAGCCCGCGCGCGTAGGGGACAACGCAGTACGAACAGAAATTCGAGCAACCCTGAGTAATTGTCACCATGGCCGTGACGGGGCTCTTCCTCTTAGATGGAACCTCATCGATCCCGACAGGTGGAACCAAGTGCGCGATCCGTTTGTGTCGCGTGTCCGCTACTTCTTCCAGTATCCTTGGGAGAGTTGCGAGGTCGTTGGATCCGAAGACAAAATCGATCGCCTTGAACCGTTTCAGCAAATCTTCTCCTCGCACCTGTGCCAGACATCCACCAACGCCAAGGAGGACGTCGCGCTTGCGCTTTTCTTCAACGACAGCGCCGATACGACCGTACACCTTCTCCTCTGCCTTCTGTCTGACCATGCAAGTGTTGAAGATGGCGACGTCCGCGTCGGCAAGCGACTTGGTGAGGGTAAATCCATCACGTTCGAGGACACCAACAATCCCCTCCGATTGATGGATATTCATCTGGCATCCCCAGGTCTCTACGTACAGACGTTTGGTCATTTCGATCACAACCAATATACCTCATCGATCGAGGGGGATCAACGACAATTGACATCAAATTAAGCACTTGATCTCATTCTCGTTGGGCCGCGGGGAGCTTTTTGCGTATCATCCATAGTGACAATGATCATTCATCGCTACGACCGATACATCCTTTCCGAGATGGTGGGCCCGTTTCTCGTCTCACTGGGTGGGTTATTGCTGTTCATCCTCCTTAACTTGATTCTCTCTCTATCAGATCTGATGGTCGATCGCGGGGTAGGGATCGCTTCTCTCATCCATCTGCTGGTGTTGAAGCTTCCCAGCTTGCTCGTCCTTGCTCTCCCGGTGAGCGGCCTGTTCGCCACGTTCCTCGGGTTGGGGCGCCTGGTGCATGATAGGGAGGTGATCGCCTTCGAAGCGGCGGGAATCTCCCTGCGACGAATCCTTCTCCCGATCCTCGTCGTTGCCATCCTTGTCGCTGGAGCGGATTTTGCGTTGTACAATTGGGCTGTTCCATCATCGGAGCACCTCTACCAGCAGACGCTGAGGGGAATCATCTTTCGCGGAGGAG
>JAYEFP010000112.1:0-2317 GCA_034715975.1 Candidatus Bipolaricaulota bacterium
CGAGAGCTTCGCGGAGAAGATGCGGCCACGACTCCTTCAAGTTCCTTTGGATCAGAATGTGCTACGCCGCGAGCGAGACGCCGCACGACCGTCTCTCGAGGCGATCTTTCAAGACGTGACGGACAAGTCAGATCGTAATGTACGCATCTACGATGCCGTTCGTCTGCATCACTATACGCTTCAGGAAGTTGGGAACTATCTTGGACTCCATTTCTCTACAATCAGCGTGATCGCCAAGCAGCAAGACGAAGCGATTCAAAAATAAAGCTCTGACCCCAGTCTCTTAGCCCGACCGGCGTAGAGCCTGTCAATCAAGATACTGCAACGGTCGGTGCAAGACGCGATGCCCTCTCTTGATCGCCTCATACGGCAGTCCCTGTGCCAGATGGGACTTCCCTGTACCAGTGAGAGCACGTTCTCCCCCTTCTCCACAAAGCGACACGAGGAAAGCTCATTGATCGTGGAAGCTTTCGGAATAGCTGCCTGTTGCGTAGAATTGGGGAATTGGCGAATGCTAAAGGGGCAAATTACACACGGAGGCGATTTGATGAAGACTGATGTACTGGTTATCGGCGGAAGCGCAGCGGGAATTGTGGCTGCAACGGTGGGCAAGTCGTGCTACCCCGACAAGGAGTTCCTCGTCCTACGCGACACAAAACAGACGATTGTCCCATGCGGGATCCCCTATATCTTCGGCTCGCTCGAGAATAGCGATAAGGACCTCATTCCAGATGCGGTATTCGGCAAGGCAGGAGTCGACTACAAGGTCGCGCGCGCAACGCAGATCGATGCGAAGAACAAACTCTGCCGCACAGAAGACGGGGAAGAGATCAGCTACGATAAGTTGGTCCTCGCCACCGGATCAACGCCACGCGTGCCCTCCTGGTTGCCGGGGACGGATCTGGAGAACGTGTTCACTATCCCCAAGGACAAGGAAGCCCTGGATCGCATCATTGCCAAATTGCAGGAATGCAAGAAGGTCGTAACGATCGGTGGCGGGTTCATTGGTGTTGAGGTTTCAGACGAGATCAACAAGCTGGGAAAAGAAGTCACGATCGTCGAGATCTTGCCGCAGGTGTTGGGGTTGGCCTTCGACCCGGAGATCGCCAAGCAGGCTGAGGATCTGCTCGTTAAACGGGGAGTGAAGCTCAGAACAGGCGTTGGAGTGGCAAAAATCCTGGGTGAGGGAAAAACTACTGGCGTTGAGCTGATGAACGGTGAGGAAATCGAGGCTGACGCGGTCATCCTTTCCATGGGATATGCCCCTAACACCAGCCTCGCCGAGAAGGCAGGCCTCTCCCTTAATTCGATGGGATTCATCCGCGTCGACGAGTACATGCGCACCGAGACCCCAGACATCTTCGCCATCGGCGACTGTGCTGAGAAGCACGATTTTGTAACGCGAAAGCCAACGGGGATCATGCTCGCTTCTACGGCAGCGTCTGAGGCCCGCGTTGCCGGGACCAATCTGTACCGGTTGTCGGTGGTTAAGACATTCAGTGGCACGATCTCCATCTTCGCCACAGCGATCGGAGACACTGGATTCGGCGTTGCTGGACTGACTGAGACAGCCGCTAAGAAAGAAGGATTCAATGTCACTATCGGAACATTCACTGGCGTGGACAAGCACCCGGGGACAATACCAGGAACGCATTCCCAGTACGTCAAGCTAATCGTGGGCAAGGCCTCAGGCGTGATCCTTGGCGGAGAGGTTGTCGCTGGGGTGAGCACGGGCGAGCTGACGAACATAATTGGACTTGCCATCCAGGCAAAGATGCCGATCAGCTCCCTGCTTACAGCACAAATTGGCACGCACCCTCTTCTCACGGCTCCGCCCACCGCTTATCCGGTGATCAAAGCAGCGGAATCGATGATGCGTGGTTGCGGGCGATAGCCCGAAGTTGGTGACTTCGTAGTATTCACCACGAAGCCACCAACGGCAAGGCATCTCGTTTTGGTTGTCATTTAGGCAGATCACAGGGGACCGCGTCGGCCTGCGTGGTCCCCTCTTCGTGATGAGTCGTCTTGCTCACACTGGCTAACACAATGGGAAAGACGCACTTGCATAACGTCGGAGCTTACCTCCCACGTTTCCCTACCAGCCTGAGCCGTTTTCCAACGTGGCAGACAAGCTACTCACGCTACAAAAAAACGGTTCCTCGCGGTTAAGGCAAGGTAACCCAGGGAAAGACTCAGACGATGAGCGTAGCAAGAGAGGAAAAGCCTGTATCTCTCGCAAAGACCTGTCTGCCGTACCGGCACAGGCAGGCGCAAAGAACGCCAAGAAAAGCGTAAATAGGTAGAGAGAAGAAAGATA
>JAYEFP010000113.1:0-2316 GCA_034715975.1 Candidatus Bipolaricaulota bacterium
ACCTTTGCCGTATCCTCAATGACAATCCGCAACGACCTAAACTATCTGGCTGAGCAGGGGCAACTTGTGCGAGTTCATGGCGGGGCGATCGCACGGCAGTGGTTGACGACCGAACCTTCCTATCATGACAAGGCAAGTATTAACCACCTGGAAAAAGAAAATATCGGCCGGCGGGCGGCGACTCTCGTCGAGGAAGGAATGGCCGTCTTCATAGGAAATGGGACGACCACGATGGAGATCATCAAACACCTTCCGCAAGATAAGCGATTCCGTGTCTTCACCAATGCTCTGAATCATGCGCTGGAGGTCAATCAGATTCCGCAGGCAGAGGTCTTCGTGCTCGGCGGACACCTACGCGAGGTATCCCTGGCGATGGTTGGCAGATTGGCGCATCAGGCACTGAAGGGAATCTACTTTGACCTCGCTTTCCTCGGGGTAAACGGGATATCGATCGACCGCGGACTAACAATTCCCTCGTTAGAGGAGGCAGAGGTCGCGGCAGAGATCATCGAACGCAGTCAGCGAAAGATCATCGTAGCAGACCACGCAAAATTTGGCATTGTAGCACACGGGAAGATCGCTGATATCACAGATATCGACGCTATTATCACTGACTCGGGATTGGACCCTCGACTGCTGAACAGCCTCTCCAATTTGGATGTCGAGATCAATACCGTTACGGTATGACAGGAGGTGAGCGAATAGAGAAACTCGTTGTGCAGCGGCAGGAAAGAACGGTTTGATAAGAATTAAGGAGGTAGCAAATGAAACGTGTTCTAGTGCTTGTTATGCTAGGCCTTCTCGTTTTCTCGGGATTGGTGCTGGCACAGGAAAAGACGCAGGTTACGTTTTGGCATGCGATGAGCGGCACGCGCGAGCTGTTGATTCAGCGCATGGTTGACAACTTTAACCTCACCCATCCGGGAATCGAGGTCGTGGTGGAATACAAGGGTTCATACCGCGATACGTTAAACGCCGCACAGGCTGCGGCTGTCGCTGGGAATGCACCAAACGTGCTGCATTCATTTGAAGTCGGTACTCAGCAGCTTCTGGACATGGGGATTTTTGCTCTGGCGCAAAACGTGATCGACCAATACGGAGTCGTTATCCCATGGGGAGATTACCTTGAGCCCGCACTTAACTACTACAAGATCGAGGGCACGCAGGCCTCTTTCCCGTGGAACTCCTCAAACTCCATCCTCTACTACAACAAGACGCTCCTCGATGCAGCCGGTGTTACAATGCCGAGAGAGCCGACCTTTGAGGATATCGTAGCGATTAGCAATGCTGTTATTAGCGCCGGAGTTGCCGAGGGCGGGATCACCTGGCCGATGCACTCCTGGTTCTTCGAGCAGTGGATGGCGGAACTGGGCGCAAATCTCGTCAATAATGACAACGGACGCTCCGACTATGCCACGGAGATCAATCTGCTAGATCCTGCGGCGATCACCATCATGAGCTGGTGGAAGGAGCTTTACGACAAGGGATTGTGGGTCAATCCAGGACGCGAAAACTGGTCACAGGCACGGCAGAACTTTACAACGCAACGCGTGGCGATGATGATCTCGTCCACTTCCGATGTTAACCTGACAGAGAACGCTGCATTCGATGGTGGTTGGGAAGTTGGAACGGCTTTCATGCCAGTTCCTCTTGGCTTTGATCGTCACGGTGTCGTAATCGGTGGTGGCTCGCTGTGGTTGACAAATGGGCATTCAGATGCCGAGATGAAAGCTGCCGCAGAGTTCGTAGTGTACATGTCGCAGGTCTCACAGGATATCACGTGGCACCAGTCCACTGGATATTTCGCGCTGCGAAATACCTCCCTCCAAGCTCTCGATCTCGAGGGTTGGTATGCGCTGCATCCCAACTACAGGACAGCATCCGACCAGCTTGCTGAAAGCAAGATCATGACTGCTACTCAGGGTGCTCTGTCTGGTGTCTTCCCGGACATTCGAACTTACATCGAGGATGCCGCAGAAGAGATCTACGGTGGAGCTAGCGTAGCTGATGCTCTTTCCAAGGCTAAGGGACTGATCGATCAGGCTCTTGTGGACTACAAGGAACTAATGGGCGGCTAGTCTTGCCGACAGCGACGGGGAGCCTTCTTATTGGGCTCCCCGTTATTTTAGCTTAGCAGAAGAAGAGGAGAAAACATCATGGAGAGCAAGTTCCCGAGCAGGAAGCTCCCGCTGCTCATCCTGCTTCCCACCCTGCTTATATGTGGGATGTTCCTGTACTACCCGCTGGCGCAAAGCTTTAGCTGGAGCCTCTTTAGGTCAGCGTTCATGGGGCTGCGCACCCTTTATGTGGGAACTC
>JAYEFP010000114.1:0-2314 GCA_034715975.1 Candidatus Bipolaricaulota bacterium
CTACACTCTCGTCGCAAGTTTGAACGGTCTGAGCGTTTGCCACAACGGCAAATGGACCGCGTACAGCGCGGCGAGCGGCCTGTCGGGGAGCCGGATCTACGCGATGGCTACCGACGGCGAGCGCGTATACTTCGGTACCTCTTCCGGTTTGAGCGTTCTCACCCTCAGCGGTGAAGCTCCCTTTGATCAGGTGGAGAACTGGAAACGCTACTACCTGGAGGACGGATTACCCAACGTAGCGATACATTCCCTGTTGCTCAACGACGGTACGCTGTACATTGGGACCGAAGATGGCTTGGCTGTCGTGCCTGTTGATTCGCTCGATGATGCGGCAAGCTTCACGCCGTACAAATCGGGTCTTTTTACTACCATCTACGGGCTTGCAATCACTGGAGAGGCCCCATATGTGGGTACGGAGAGTGGGCTGTTCACTCTGAACCCTGATAATGGTGCGTTCAAGCCAGTTGCTGGGGTACCGGACAAGAGAATCAACGAGCTGGTAGTAAGCGATGGTGATCTGTACATCGCCTCCGATGCCGGATTGGGCGTGATGCGTGGCGGAACTGGAGCTATCACATGGCTCGTTCAGGGGGTACCCACATACGCGGTCGCCCTACGGGATGGAGCGGTCTATTATGGAACCGACATTGGACTGCACAGAGGCGATGAACCGGTGTCGATCACGGATGGTTGGGCGATCACCGCTATCACCGTCGCCGACGATGGGAGCCTGTGGGTGGGAAGCCGCGCCGATTTTGACTATCAGCTATTAGCGTGGCGGATCGATGATACGAGCGAGTCATTCGACAACTCCGACCTTCTTCTCGACGGACGCGACAACTCGCGGTTCAAGGACATCCCCGCCTCAGACCACACCGACAAAGGGATCTTGGCGCGGGCGAGCTTCAATCGCAACGCGGAGAACTACTCCCTATCCGGCAGCTTCGAGTCCGTGCAGCCGACCTTCAGTACCATCGGAAGGTTGTCACGCAGCGATTCCACCGGTTGGGCATTAAACGGCAGTTTCCACATTGCGGATGGGATAGAGCTTGTCGCTTCGCACAATTTCTATGAGATTGATCATGCGGGCGACCATCCACGCGACACGATGCAGAACAACGCCTCTCTATCCATCGATCTTGGAGTGCACGTCGCCCTATCGATCAGCCAAGGGCTGGTAAACGATGATTTCTTCAGCCCTGGGTTCGATAGCAATGCGTTCACCTACACGATCGCTCTATCAGATAACCTCTTCTCCGATTCCGTCTCCCTGTCTCTTGGCTGGACGGACACCCTCCGCAGCGGTATCGCCAACAGCTCCAACCCGCGCGAGAACAGGCTCTCGGCAGGCGCCGACTGGCAGATCACACCTGATATCAGCATAAGCGGTAGCTGGGCGCGGCCCATGTCATTTGCCACAACTGGCGCGAGCGGGAGCGAAACGTGGGGTATCACGGGAGATGTTAGGCACGCCTTCACAGGGCTGAGCACCACCCTCGCCTATACCATAGGCGGCAGTCGTGCACTCAAGGATGAGAGTGCGCGCATCACGCAGACGGCGAAGCTCGATCTGCGTCCCAACGCGTTCACGATAGCCTCTTTCAAGCTGACACCGCGATTTACCCTTGGCGGAAACGACAAGGGAGGGACAGTCACATTGAACGGTCAGGCAAACCTGCGGGGCGTTTTGAGCGATTTCTCTGCGCAGGTGACGCTCGGGCGTGATCTGTCGGGGTTGGGCAAAGAGAGGGAGCAGACGACGGATCGGCTATCACTGAGCCTCGCGTACAGCGGTATCCCGGATCTGAAGCCGAATCTCTCCTTTACTCAGAACACAAGTAGTGTCGCGTATCACGGCGAGTCGCGCGGATCGACCAGCCGGACGTTGACCGGGTCTCTTACCTGGTCACCGAAGGATGGTCGTCGGGACACGCTACGGATCAGCGCTCGCAGTTCGTCGGGATCGAGGCGGGAGGGAGACCTCACCGTGACGGTGAACAATAGCTACACCTTCTCCACCGATCCGTTTGCTGAGGGCATTCTCTATCAACCGATAGGAGTGCGTGTCGACCTCGACGGCAGCTACGCCGCGCGCGATGAGACGCCCGACATCAGCCTGTCCCTCAAGACGAGTGCGGACATGACGCTCTCCAAGACGTGGCAGACTTCCCTCTCCGCCTCCTATCTTACGGGAACGAAGAGCGATGGTAAGCCCTACAACAGCCTCCTGTTCGAGCTGTTCGTGGCAGCCAGGTTTTAGGACGAGGACGATCGCTTCCGGCGACAAACAACGTTTGACTGAAGATACTCCTCG
>JAYEFP010000115.1:0-2309 GCA_034715975.1 Candidatus Bipolaricaulota bacterium
GTGCGAATTGGCGAGTGCATAGGCCACCTTGGAGAGCGAGGCCTGCACTGCTGCGATCTGCTTTAGGATATCGATACAGTACTGTTCACCCCCTGCGTACGCAAAGCGGACGGTTGATCAAGCATTCCTAAGTGATCGACCTATGAACGAATGGGGCGATGGCTAGAATATAGAGCAAGTGGGCCAAACTCCCGACTGGGTTGGCCGGCAAGAAAAAGCTGTGGAGGTGAGCGGATTCGAACCGCCAGCCTCCCGCGTGCAAGGCGGGCGCTCTCCCAGTTAGAGCTACACCCCCGAAGTATGTGTGCATTATATCGTCAGCAAGGGTGCTCTGCCAGACTTAGGAAACGTTGAGCGCGGAGTTCAGAACGCGGAACTGAAAAGGTTTCCTCACGCAAAGGCCTGTCAGGTGGTATGCTTTGACTGACAGGGCGCGAAGGACGCCAAGAAAGCCTGTTTCTTTCGTGTCCTTCGTTGTGAAAGAGTCTTATCTCTGTGGATGTCTTGGCTTTTGACCCTTTGTTCAACGTGTCGGTTTGACTAGAGATACACGTAGTAGCAGACGTGCCACGCAGTATTTACAGACCAACTCAGTGCAAGTGACAGATTGAGGACAGCAGCAATCTTCCTTCCCTTCAGCAACACGTAGAGCGGCCCCACCAATCCCAGAATCCTGAGGGAGACGAGTAGGCCGAGGTCGACGTCGCGGCTTTTCAGCCAAGGGAGGTAGAATGCCCCCTGAATGGCGTATCCAAGTAGATACAAGAAGATAAACACACGTGGGTCCAATCCATGTTCACGCGCAAGGCGCGTCGCATAATTAGCCCATCTCAACACGTAGTGCCTGAAGAACCCGCTGACTTTTACACCAATTTGATCCACTGTTTCCTGGCCACCTATTGCCGCGTACTGAACTCTTCCTACCGAGCTAAACGCCAATGAGACGATACTACCAGTTTTGGCGACGCTCCGCAACAACAGACTTCCGCGACAAGCAGCACCTATTTCCCGTTCTGATCGTGATCGTATGGTTCCACAACAGACCAACATCAAGAGGAGCGGCAACGATCCTCTGGGACATTTCTGGTATCATCTCTGTCTTATGTCAATCCTCGATCGTTTCTTGGCCACGCTTCGCGAGCACCCCCTCCTCCCCGTGACGGAGGCGCTCCTGACCGCCGCCATTTGGTCTTCTTCCTTTGTTGGTGTGAAGGTTGTTCTCGCTTACACCGGTCCGTTCACCACCGGGGGGCTGCGCTACTTTATCGCCTTCCTGTTAAGCATTCCTTTCCTGATTATGAAACGAGGATCAAAGAGGCGTGCCTTGTCTTCTCGCCTCACGAAAGCCGAATGGCTACAGCTTTCCGCCATGGGGATCTTCCAATACACAATCGGCAATGCGGCACTATTCTTCGCACTAAAGACGATTTCGGCTACCAGTGGATCACTTGCCCTTTCGCTTGTGCCAATACCGGTCCTGATCATCAGCAGTATCTTTCTGCACGAGCGCCCGCGCGGACTTCAACTGATCGGTGTCTTGATCACCATTGGAGGAAGCCTCCTTTTCTTCTCGCCGGGCATCAAAGCACAGCAACCCATTGCTTTCATCGCTCTGGGAATCACGGCGATCAGTTTCTCTGTCTTTCCTATTCTTGCCCGCAGGGTTGCGCGCGATCGCAGCATGGACAACATCACGCTAACTAGTATCCCTCTGGGGGTAGGCGGCGGCATACTGCTCGTTCTTGCTCTGCTTATCGAGGGGCTTCCGCGTATGCCACTTCAGGCGTGGGGAATCATCATGGGGTTGGCGACCGTCAATACACTACTGGCATATCTCTTGTACAACCATTCCCTTCAGCACCTGACAGCCGTGCAGGTGAACGTAATGCTCAATCTCTCTCCAATCGGAACGGCGCTCATCGCATGGGGAGCGCTGGGCGAACGAATAACCCTGTTCCAAATGGTAGCTATGTTCATGATCATCGCTGGAGCCAGTTTAACTCAACGGCGAACACCGAACCGAGGCATTGAAATCCCTGAATGATAGATCTACTATCGCTTCCGAAAGAAGGTTCCTTGTAGTTAAGGCAAGCTAACCCAGAGAAAGAGTCAAGAGATAGATCTCTCGCCAAGCCGCAGAGATGCAAGGAATGATGGAGTCACATGAACGGTGAACAAGCTGAATGAAGACCAGTAATCCCTGGCGTCCTAGGGTCTTGGCGAGGGAAAAGGAATACGGTACCTGAAGCGTAAGGAGTATGAAACAAAGGGGTGATCGGCATGAACGCTTCTCGAGCGCTACTAGTGAT
>JAYEFP010000116.1:0-2302 GCA_034715975.1 Candidatus Bipolaricaulota bacterium
TGGGGTGAAATCGGCGATGCCCAACTGGGAGGCGCTGAAGCTCTGTCCATCCCTGCGGTTGGTCTCGGGAAAAGCAGAGCGCTACATCGCGACGACGAAACGTTTCTTGTCCATCCTCAAGCGCTATACACCGCTACTTGAGGTGTTCAGCATCGACGAGGTATTTATGGACGTTACGCAGGAGGCTCAGCGCTACGGTGGCCCGGTGGGCATGGCCCGCTCGATCAAGGATGAATTCCGCGAAGCACTTGGCGAGTACATCACCGCTACGATAGGGATCGCCTCCACCAAAGCGTTTGCCAAGCTGATCGCCAAACGCAACAAACCGGATGGGATTGGCCAACTGCGCGACGAGGAGATTCCATCTCTTTTGGCGAAGATTCCAGTGGGGGAGGTCTGCGGGATCGGACGGCAAATTGACGGACGGCTCAAACGGGTGGGGATTCATACCCTGGCAGATCTTGGGCGCACGTCGCAGCGGTACTTGAAGCAAGAATTCGGCGTGTATGGCCTGTTTCTGAAGGAGATCGGCCAGGGCCGCGATCCAACGCCGGTGATCCCCTACACCACAGCTGCTCCGGTAAAGTCGGTGGGACACTCCAAATCCCTTCCTCCGCAGCTACGGTCGATTGATCTTGCCCTTCTCGTTTTGCGAGGGTTGTGCGATAAGGTGGGCCGGCGGATGCGCAAGCTCGGATACGTCGGGCGAACGATCTACTTCGGTTTTCGCCTCGGCTCGATGGGCCCGCACCACGGTAAGCAGATCACTCTTCCTTTTGCAACCGATGACGGAGAAACGATCTACAACGCCTGCCTCGCCATCCAGCAAAAGATGCCTGTTCATCCGGAGAACGTCTCTCAGGTTGGGGTTTCGGTGCGCAACCTCTCTGAGGAGCGGGGACGTTCCGGATATCTATTAGCCGAAGATCGGCGACGGGAGCGATTGAACGATGCGATCGATCACATCCGTGATCGCTTCGGCGAGCGAGCGATCGTCACAGGTGAGACGCTGCTCTTCGACGCGATTCCGGAACACGTCGGCGGATTTTCGCAAGGAGAGGAATGGGAGTTCTGATGAGCGGGCTGTTCAAGTAGTTGAGACAACCTGTTCGGGACTCCCTTACAATGAGTAGATTTACTGGACCGCTGACGTTTACAAGCATGGGCGCGAAGAGGTGGCTGACTTCGTGGCGCTGGAGTGTTCCACCATAAACATCATCCCGAACCAAATCGTTGAGGGGGAAACTAACCAAAAATGATGACGTGCTCCAATGCCGCTTCGTAGGCAGAGGTATGAGTTTGCGGGCCTATATTCACAGCCGTATACTAGTAAACGTCATGGACAAGAGGGTTAAGTACATATACTGGCAGCATGAGAATGTGTGGCTCGGTTACCTTGAGGAATACCCAGACTACTGGACACAAGGGGAAACACTGGAAGAGCTACAGGAAAACTTAAGGGATCTCCATAATGAGCTAGCGGGTGGTGAGATCCCTAATGTTCGCCGAGTAGCCGAGCTTCAACTTTCATGAAGCGTCGTGACCTCATCCGCAGAATTGAGAATAGCGGATGCATCTGTATTCGTCACGGAGCCCGTCACGACTGGTATCAAAACCCGAAAACGGGCGTTTGTCAGCCCATCCCTCGCCATCGAGAGATAAAGGAACCTCTAGCAAAGCACATCATTAAAATGCTGGAAAATTGAAACACATCCCGACGTTGATGTACATCGTTACGATAAATGCTTCTACATCTATATGGACAGCAAGTGCCCTAAAGGATTCTAACATTACTTAGATCCGAGTGTTGAATCGCAAGACCTGGCCCCAGAATTAGAGAATTAGTGGTTCGTCACGCAAATCGGTGCATGGTCTAGGGGAGAGGCAAGTCAGCCATGCAGTGGTAGAGGTTGCGGATATAGTTCTTTAGCTGTGCGGAATCCGTAGGCTTTGTGACTGATCACCTTTGCCTTGTTGTTGAGTCCTTCCACAGTGCCGTTGTTAATGGGCATGTTGAAGTAGTTCAGTAGGTCCTTCTGGTGGCGACGAAGCATCCAGGCAAAGTCGCGCATCGGCTGCAGACGGGAATGGGTCGCCCGCCAGAACCACTTGTCAAGATAGCGCTTGGCCCATCCAGGACGAATGTACCCCCAGAACTGGCGGAAGACCTCTTTGAGCAGGTAGGCACGGTTGATCTTCAGGTTTAGCTGCTCAAGCTCTCCTAGCCGCTCCTGTTGCTTGTCAGTGAGGTTCCACGGGTTCTTCAACCAGATGTAACGTGTTTTGGTCATCAGCTGCTTGT
>JAYEFP010000117.1:0-8385 GCA_034715975.1 Candidatus Bipolaricaulota bacterium
TTGAACACCTGAACGGAGATTTCTTCGGGCCCACCATTGCTTCCGACGATGCGGATCCTGAGCATCTATTCCGGATAGCTTCTAAGGCGCATATCGGTGCGTTTGCGACTCAGCTTGGACTGATCGCACGCTACGGCATGGATTATCCGGATATCCCGTACCTGGTGAAGCTTAACAGCAAGACTAATCTAGTGAAGACCGAGCAACAAGACCCGCTGAGCCGACAGTGGCAAACGATGGATCAGCTGGTCCGATTTCGCGCCTCTTCCGGCCTGCACATCCTCGGGGTGGGGTACACGATCTATCCCGGTAGTGCTAACGAGGCCGAGATGTTAACCGAGGCCGCCCGGCTGATCTTTGAGGCGCACCAGCAAGGACTGATTGCCGTGATTTGGGCCTATCCGCGTGGACGGGCGGTGACCGACGAGCGGGACGCACACTTGATCGCCGGCGTAGCCGGGTTGAGTGCCTGCTTGGGAGCGGACTTCGTCAAGGTGAATTACCCGGAAGTAACGGATGCCAGACCCGCCACGTTAGCAGAGGCGTTGAAAGAGGCGGTGCTTGCCGCTGGGCGCACTGGTTTGATCTGCGCCGGCGGGAAAGAGACCAACGCCGAGGATTTCCTCACCCGTCTGTATGAGCAGCTTCACGTCAGTGGAACAGCAGGAAACGCCACCGGGCGCAACATCCACCAGAGGCCATTGGCCGAGGCGATCCGATTCTGTAACGCCATCTCGGCCGTTACGTGGCACGACGCAAGCGTGAGTGAGGCAATGAAGATATACCAGGAAACCACTGCGGCGAATTAGGCGAATCAACGCACTCGCTTACTCAGGCACTTCCACCTCTTTCAGGTAGTGCGCGGCATCCTCCGGGGGCACGGGGTTGATGTAGAATCCGGTTCCCCACTCGAAGCCAGCTATAGTGGTGAGGCGCGGGATAATACTCACGCGCCAGTGGTAGTCATGCTGCAGCGTAGCCCAATGTCCAGGCTTTTCCGGGCGTTGGATCGGGTTAGGCGCGTTGTGTAGCACCAGGTTGTACGGTGGGTCCCCCAGCAGCTGTTTCAGGCGATACAAAGTGTGCTTGAGGATGCGGGCAAATTCCCTTTGCTGTACCTCGTCTAAGTTAGCGAAATCGTGTGCGTGCTTCTTTGGCATGATCGTTATCTCGAAGGGAAAGCGTGATGCGTACGGGGTGTACGTGACGTACTGATCTGTCTCCTCGATAATTCTCTCTCCCGCTCTAAGCTCTACTACTAGCAGGTCGCAGAATAAGCATGTCCCTTTCTCATTGTAGTATGCGCGTGCCCTTTGTAGTTCATTGTGGACAAGCTGAGGAACGATAGGTGTGGCAATGATCTGGGAGTGCGGATGACTGAGTGATGCCCCCGCACGTTTGCCGTGGTTTTCAAATAGGAGGATATAGCGATACCAGTTGTTCTTCTTGAGTTCTCGCAATCGTACTACGAACGTATCGATGATTGTCTCTACGCTTTGTAGCGGAAGGTCAGGGATCCATTTCTCGTGTTTCGGGCTCTCGATGATCACCTCGTGGGTACCCACGCCGTTCATGCGCTCATAGAGTCCATTGACGGTCGTACGCTCGAGTTCAGGGTAATTGTTCAATGCCGGGAACTTGTTTGGCACTACCCGCACTTGCCACGATCCGTCGTTCCTTGATGCGCGGTAGATCTCCGGTGGTGTCTTGTCTTCGTTCCCTGCACAGAATGGGCAATTATCAGGTAGCTGTCCGTTCTTTTGATCATCCGATGTAAGAAAATCGGACGGCCGCTTCGCCCTCTCTGGAGCGACGATAACCCAGCGGCCGGCAATAGGGCCTCGTCTCAATTCAGGCATTGGTTTTCTTTCCCTTGGCCTATGCCATCTCTGACAACAGCTCAACCCAGTCGAGAAGAAGACGTGGCATGAGGAAGTTTGCGTGTACGTGTTCCTTTCCGTTACCGCCAAACTCGGCTCCGAGGGTCGGATCGCGCAGGATCTTGAGTATGCGGTCGGCAGCGGCATCGTAATCCTGGGGCTGGACAAGGAATCCCATTTCTCCGTCTCTTATCTGCAAAGGAATTCCTCCAACATCGGTGGCGACTACTGGGGTTCCCTTCCACAACGCTTCGGAGACTGTAAGACCGAACCCTTCTTTTCGAGAGAGCTGCACCACCACCGCAGCTGTTCGCTGCAAGGCGTTAACCAACAACGGATCGGTTTGCGTAATGAGGTGGATATCATCAATGTCTTGTGTCTTGAGAAGCATATCTTCGAATATCTGAGGGCCCTCCGGGTCGTCGGTTGCCATGTTCCCTATCATGACTAAGCGACAATCGATCTCTTTCCTTAGTCGTTTGAAGACCTCTAACACTCCGAGGGGATCCTTCCACTTATCGAAGCGGGAAACCTGCACGATTAGCGGTTTATCGCGAGGAATTTTGTGCTCTGCCAGCTTTCCCTCGATAGCTTCCTCCGACATTCCCTGATTGATCTCTGAGAACGGGTCGATGGCAGGTGCGATGATCCTGGTCTCCAGCGGCAGGCCAGGTCTTTGAAAGTTTTCAGACGAGACAACAGACGCGTCGTAACGCAAGATGATTGGCTTTAACATGGAGAGCATCTGCTCGTTCGGGGTAGAGAAATCGATATGACACCGCCATATCCAGGGGTTCTCTCGCTGACGGTATCTGATCATCGGAAGGGGTTGCGGGTCGTGAACGACGACCACATCATGAATGATTGGGCTGTAGCGGGCAAAGGTCTCGTTGACTGAAAGGTAGCGCTCCTCCTCTGCTGGTGTCAAAGAGACATTTTCCCCCTGAACACCATTGTGTATTTTCTTTGTGATCGGGAAAAGGCCTGGATCACCATAAAGCAGGTTCCAGTCAGCATTTATACCGACATCATTCATTAAAGGAATGAGGCAGTTCAGCATCATTGCCACCCCGCCACCATGGAAGGTCGAATTTACATGCAGTACACGCAACCCGTAAATCCTGCGCGCTGCTTTCTGAATATTCGCTAGAACCTCCGCACCTGCAACCTCTATATACCGCTCGATCCCAAGACCATCCATCTTTCCTCCTTCTGTTGCCGTAAAGCTTCTTTAATTGCATATTTATTAGGACTTGCTAACCGCTCGCAGTTAAGATATCCCCTGAAGATGGGGAGCAAGCAGTACTGATGTCAGGGCTGCTTGCCCAGTTACAGGTTGTATCTCTCCGATGTGATCAAGCACGATCACTCCGGAATACGTGCAACGGCTTCTCCGATGATTTCGATGTAGTCTTCCGGCCTCATTCCGTCTCCTTGAGAGGTAATCGTGTCAAATCCCCTTATCCATATTCTTCCTTGCAGGCAACCTCGGTGCGAATTCCGAAAATCATAGCTTCCTCGATTACGCCCCATCGTTCAAGAACCGTAAAAACGCTCCAGGCACGGCGAGCGTCCACAGTTGAAGATCACACCCCTCGGCCTCGTGCGCCTCGGTTTTAGCAAGACATTTCTCCTCCCAGTAACAAACGGTGGGGAGTTTGGGTAATATGACGTTTACCCCTTAACCGATCCCGCGAGGATTCCTCGTACGAAGTAGCGTTGCAGGGAGAAGAAGACGACGAGAGGTAGCGCCATGGAGACGAAGGCAGCGGCCGTAAGCAACTCCCAGTTTCGTCCCATGTTCGTGACCATGTTTGCGATGCTCACGGTTAGTGGGGCTACATCGGGCTTCGCGCTGAGGTAGACCAGGGCAACCAGGAGATCGTTCCAGATCCAGAGAAACTGGAAGATAAAAACAGACGCAAGAGCCGGAACAGAGATTGGAATGACGATCCGCCAGAAGGTCATAATAGGGGATGCACCGTCGATTGACGCCGAATCGAATAGATCCTTGGGAATTGCGACCATAAAGTTGTGAACCAGATAGGTCGTAAGTGGTAACCCATAGGCAGTATGCGCCAACCAGATTCCGGGGAAAGTGCCGGTTAATCCAAGCTTGCTGTAAATCGGCAAGATAGGAATGAACGTCATCTGCAACGGAATGACCATTAACCCAACGAGGAGCATGAACAAAACGCGGCGACCGGGGAACTGCATCCAGGCGAACCCGAACGCAGCGAAAGAAGCGATGAACGTCGATATCAACGTCGCCGGGATACTGATGCGTAGGCTGTTGAAGAACGCATATCCGAGTCCTTGTTGTTGAATGACGCCGACGTAGTTCTCAAGGGAGAACTGCCCGCCGCTGAATAACTTTGGGAAGACCGTCCACCATCCACTGGCAGCAATGCTGGTGGGGTCTCGGAGCGAGGTGATGAGCAAACCGAGGGTCGGGATGAGCCATATAGCCGCAAAAACGAAAATGGTAAGGTGTAACGGTGTACGAGCCATGATTCTGCGTAAGTTCATCAGCGTCCTCCTTCTTGCGCCGCGAACCGTCGGATATTCACGATCATGAACGGGATGATCAAAATCAGCAATACAACGGCGATCGCACTGGCGCGACCGTAGTTGAAGAAGTTGAACATCTCCTTGTACATCCGGTTTGCGATAACCTCCGTGCCATAGTTTCCGTTTGTCATCACGTAGACGATATCGAAGATCTTCAGGACCTGGACGACCATTGTTGTTGCTACAACCGCTGCTGTCGGAGCCAGGAGCGGCAAGATGATCATTCGGAAGACATGCCACTCGTTAGCACCATCCATGCGTGCCGCCTCCATCAGTTGCTTAGGGATGTTCTTGTATGCGGCCGAGAAGATGACCATGCAGAACCCGGTCCACATCCAGATTCCCACGGCTATGAGGCAGATGTTGTTTAGCCAAGGACGCTGTAGGAGCCAGCCGACTGGCTCTCCGCCAAAGGCTACGACTAGCGCGTTAAGTATACCGATCTGCTCCATGCTTACTGGGCGGTATGCATATATGAATTTCCAGATGACGGAGGCGCCGACCATTGAGATTGCCGCAGGGACGAAGATAATCGATTTCGCAATTTTCTCATAGCGAACACGATCCAGCATGACGGCGAGGAGCAGACCAAATCCAACGGTGCAGGTTGTGAAGAGAACAGCCCACAGCGTGTTGTTCCGCAGTGAGGTGAGCATGGTGCTATTGGTAAAGACGTAGCGCCAGTTCGCGAATCCGACGAATTCAGTATTGGGCCCAAATAAACTCGCCCCACGACCGAAGAATGAGCGGGCGATGGTCATGATTGTTGGATAGACGAGAAAGAACACAATAAGAAGCAGAGCCGGACCGACAAACAGCCATGGTCTCCATCTCCCTGCATGCAGCATGATGTACCTCCCGGCGGATAAGAGAAAGGAGCCGAGGCTATATATCGCCCCGGCTCCTCGATTAGTTCGCCTAGTAGGCGTCCTGTGCTGCTATCTCGATATTCTCAAGGACCGTGTCCAAGCTGACGCCACTGATGTAGTCGAGCACGCCGCTCCAGAACGCGCCGGCACCAATCGCACCGGGCATCAGGTCAGAGCCGTCGAAGCGCGAAACGGAAGCGCTCAACAGCATCTCCTGTGCCTTTCGGGTGATCGGGTTATCGAAGTCGTCGGCACTCGCGCCGACGTATGCCGAGAGCTCACCGAGTTCGGAGCTCCAAATATTCGCCGACGTCTCAGAGGTCAAGAACTGGGCAAACTTGATGACCTCGGGTCGGTTGTTGAAGACGGTGACCACATCACCAGAGACGAGAAGCGGAACCGAGCCATCTGGTGTCGCCTTCGGGTTTATCGTCGGCAGTACGAAGACGTTGTAGTCTTCGCCAGCGACGAGTCCGTCGAAGTGATCGTTGATAAAGCCGGCAATGAAGGTCGCCTGCTTGTGCATGTAGGCCGTCGGCGGTGTGGTGAATAAAGCATCGGGCGAGTCACCAAAGTTGGTGGTCAGCGCGCCGATCCGTCCGCCGAGAACGTAACCATCCTTGAACAGGTTTCCGAAGATCTCGAACGCCTTCTTCACGCGCGAATCGGTCCACGGAATCTCGTGGGCGACCCACTTATCGTAGACATCCGCTCCAGCGGTACGGAGCATGATATCCTCAATCCAGTCCGTCCCCGGCCAACCGCTGGCCGCTCCGGATTCCATTCCGATCGCCAGCGGCATGCCGCCATCGGCCAAGATCTGCTCGTTTAGGGCGAGGAATTCGTACCAAGTGCCTGGAATTTCATATCCTTTATCGGCAAAAACCTTCGGATTGTACCATACCAAGCTCTTCACATTCGGGAAGATGAACAGGCCGTACAGGCCATCATCGTACTCACCGATCGGAACGAGCGCTGGGTTGATATCAGAGGTATCGACCAGTCCCTTCAAATCGACGATCTGGCCGGCATCAGCCCACTGCTTCATCAGGCCGACCCACGGATGCGGTGTGAGATCGGGAGGGTTGCCGCCTGCCAGACGTGTGGCCAGAATGGCCGGTCGGTCACGACCAACAATCTCAACCTGCACATCGATATCTGGGTTCTGAGCTTCAAACTCGTCAACGATCATCTGAAAAACCGGTGCCTGTTCACCCGGCCAGCCGTGCATTACATTTACAACCTTGTCTGCAGCAATTGCAGTACCACCAATTACCAGCAGTCCAACAAACATTAATACAACTATCTTTCGCATTTTTCCTCCTTGTCTTTTGTCGTTCTTTTCGGGTCTAGCCCTTTTCTGCACCAACTATACTCTCGCTCTGTGCGAATCTTCCTTATTAATCACCTCCTTGGAGAGGCTTCCATCACATCTCGGAGAATCGCAAGGTTCTCCTCGCCGTTTTGATCTTACTACTGCAAAAGATGCCGTGATGATAATATCAGCACAATATCTATGGGTGGAGATAATCCCGTGTTCAATCTCTAGTACCCGTTCTAGGAAGGGATCGGAGGGTTCGCGATCACGTTTGAGTCGTGCGTTTGTTGTTTGCTTGTATGTTTGATCGATGAATATGCGAGAATGCACGTTCTTGAGCAATGTGGTATACGTTCCCTCAACTATCATGACATCCACTCCATCCAACGGTAGGGTTTCATGCGAAATGTGGTTATCTTGATATACTACAAGGGGCTTCTCGATCATTCTTGCACCGTTGATGATGGCCTTCACATGATCGTCCAGCAGGCCAAGACGTACTTCGGCAAGGCCTACGTGATTGATGTCTTCTCGGCGCCTGGTATCGTTTGTCTCGGGAGGATAGACAAAGTAATCATCCTGTTGGATTATTATTGTACCGATCCCGTCTTCTTCCAGGGACTCTGCGAGGGCGACCGCGAGTTCAGACTTGCCGCTACCGGATTCACCGCCGATGCTAATGGCATACCTCCCATCCATCTTCCTCAACAACGGAAACAGGATTTGTGCCAGAGCAGCCGCGGCTTTGCGATGTTTTCCCTGGACTAGTATCTTGTCCCCGTGCATTTTCTACTCCTCACCATCATTCGCATAGAGTTTCTGATGTTTTCTAGCCAGTGCTTTCCAACAATACCTTTCCTCGACGTGTTCTCGGGCTGTCTTCCCCATCTGTTTGCGTAGGCTAGGCTTGCTAAGCAGGTCAACAATAGCCGATGCAAACATGTTTATGTCTGTAGGATCTACGAGTCGACCATCTTTTCCGTCTGATACTATTTCCGGTGGTCCACCAAACTTTGTTGCGACAACGGGGACGCCACATGCCATTGCCTCTAGCAAAACGATCCCAAACAGCTCATACCGCGATGGCATCACGAAAACATCTGAAGCTCCGTAGTACAAGGGAACTTCGTCCGCCGGCAATACGGGTAACCACTGAACGTATTTCTCAATCTCTAACGTCTTTAGCAGTTTTGCCAGACGATCTCGTTCCCTTGCTTCGTGCAGGTCTTCTGCGTCCGTGCCTGCGCTAAGTACGAACTGGATATCGGTCTGCTTGCCGAGTATCTCTATGACCTGGGCAGCCGCGCGGAAAAAAAGATCGAATCCCTTTCGTATATCAAGACGCCCCATTGTGAACACCAATAAGCCAGGGGAGAACCCTAGCTCTTTCTTCAGAGCCTGTCGATCGTAGGGCGGGTGGAAGCGATTGGTATCTACTCCCGGTGGGATGACGTTGATCTTTGCCTTGTCTGCACCATACAGATTCACAAGATCCCGGCGCTCCAGAGTCGTTGAAGCAATCACTGCATCACAGCGTTCTATGATCTCCGACTCGGTTCTTATTCGCTCACTGTACTTGGCATGATCCGCTTGAGGAAGCGATGCCAGTTTGCGTTTACCTAGAGAGTGCGAAGTATGAATCCACTTGTCAGTAGATTTCAGCAGCCCGGCAACATATCCACCATCCCAGAAATGAGAGCTGATGACTTCACCTCCTCTAAGATAGGTGCTCATCTTGTTGCCAAAC
>JAYEFP010000118.1:0-2292 GCA_034715975.1 Candidatus Bipolaricaulota bacterium
GATCCCGAAACTATTCCGACCCATCTCCTACCTCATCCCCCTTACGTATTCCAATCGCCTCCTGCGAGCGGTGATGGTCAAGGGACTTCTCCCATGGCAGGAGCCGGTGGGATTTACTGGCGTCCTCTTGTTCGTACTCCTGACAATCCTCTCGGCGAGCTTCGTCCTGCGTCAGAGCGCACGCAAGTAACAACAAGCTGCCACTCTTGGTGCGTCGAGGGAGATTCCTGTAGTACCTTGTCTGAGCGATGTCATGTCTCTTCTTGCCGCTCTGCCAGCGTGAATTGCGCGTGTAGATGCGTTATGATGCGGCGCCCGTCATCACGTATGTGAGCGGAGCAAATCAGCGAGGGTGAGAAAGTGATGGACTTTGATCACAGCTTGCAGGTGCTACTCAGTAGAAACACGGTCGTCAACAACCCAATCCGAGAATCGCAAATCGAAGATGCCGTTAGGAACAAAGAAGCGTTCGTAAGCGCCTGCGGAGCGCTTGCCACGTGGACCCCGGTAGAATCGACCGGACGCAGCCCGCTCGATACACTCACCGTTCGCCGCGCGAAGAGCAAAGGCGACATCGACTGGGATTCGCCAAACAACATCCCAATCGACGAAGAGACGTTCGACATGGTGATCGAGGACGCATTCGCAGCATTCAATCGCAAAGAGAAACTCTACGTCACCGATCGCGTCCTCGGTGCGGACTCCTCCTATGCTCTACCCGTTAAGACGATCAGTGATCAAGCCCTTACTGCTCTGTTCACCGATAACATGTTCCGGCCCATTCCAGCCGATATCGCAAAGAGTGTCTTCGCCGAGCGACCGTTCACTATGCTCGTCCTTCCCTACGACAAGCTCGATCCGAAGCGGTACGAAGGCCGCTTGCGCATCGACCCGCGCATCAAGGGGACATCGACGATGATCATCGGGATGGACTACGATCGAAGAATCGGCGTTGTCTACGGATCAGCCTATGGCGGCTCGGTGAAGAAGTTGATGTTCACCGTAATGAACTACCTTCTTCCCGACGAGGGAATCCTCCCGCTCCACTGCTCGGCGAATGAGGGAAAGAACGGAGATTCTGCACTGTTGCTTGGCCTTTCCGGAACAGGGAAGACGACCCTCTCCGCCGATCCGCGTCGTGCCCTCCTCGGCGACGATGAGCACGGCTGGAGCAATGACGGCATCGCCAACTTTGAGAATGGCTGCTACGCCAAGCTGATTGACCTGGATCCGAAGAAGGAACCCGAGATCTACAACGCGGTGATGCACGAAGATGCCTACGGTAGGCACGGATCGATCGTGGAGAACGCCATGTTCTATCCCAATGGGAAGTTCGATCTGTACGACGATCGTCTTACTCCCAACTCTCGCGCGTCCTACCCGCTTAGCTACCTGTCAAACATCAAGGATTCGTCCACCGCTGGACATCCAAAGACGATCCTCTTCCTCACCGCCGATGCCAACGGCGTCCTCCCGCCGATCTCCAAGTTGAGCAAAGAGCAGGCAATGCTGTGGTTCCTGATGGGCTACACAAGCAAGCTCGCGGGGACGGAGACAGGAATTGTCGAGCCAAAGTCGACCTTCTCCCGCTTCTTCGGCGAGCCGTTCATGCCGCGCAACCCGGATGTGTACGCGCGCATGTTGGGAGAGAAGATGGAAGAACACGGAACGACAGTCTACCTCGTAAATACCGGCTGGTCCGGTGGGCCGTACGGAGTGGCGAAGCGAATGGACATCAACCTGACCCGCGCGATGGTTCACGCCGCGCTCACTGGCAAACTTGCTGATGTGCAATACGATGAGAACGAGGTGTTCCACGTCCTCGTCCCGCGCACCTGTCCCGATGTCCCATCAGAGATCCTCGATCCGAGGAACACATGGCAGGACAAAGCCGCCTACGACGCGCGCGCGGCAAAACTTGCCAGTGAGTTTGCCGCCCACTTCGACAAGGCGTACGGGAGCAAGGGGATCGACGAGGCGATCGTTCGTGAGTGCCCGGGAAAGTGACGAAGAACTGTATGATCCTGAGGCGGCAGTCGGTCCATGATTACGCGTGCAACGCCATCCCTGTCTTGTGTCTCTTCGCTGTAAGTATCCTGGACACGAAAACTGGCGAGTAGACGGACAGTCTTGAGTGGCTGCGATAGAGGCACGCTGCCCATTTCCTGTCATGAGCCATTCTATGATTCTCGATCTCCTGTCTCAAAATCGTTGCCCTTGACTGACGGTCTGAATTTGATATCATAAAAAGATCGGTGGTGGTACTATGAATATCTCGACGGACATCAAATC
>JAYEFP010000119.1:0-2274 GCA_034715975.1 Candidatus Bipolaricaulota bacterium
GCTGGGGAGTGCATGGGAGAGCGTGCAACAGTCCTTGGCCGGTGCCGATCGCATCGCCGAGTTGTTGGAGCAAGAACCCGATGTGAGCGAGCGGTCCGACGCCGTTGAATTGCCCGATCGTGCCCGTGGAGCCATCAGCTTACGCAATGTGAGTTTCCGGTACGGTGCGGGTGAGATGGTGCTTGAGGACATTAACTTGGATGTCGCTCCGGGTTCAGTGGTGGCGCTTGTGGGACCGTCGGGGGTGGGAAAGACTACCCTCTCGATGCTGATTTCTCGATTCTACGACGTGTCCGAAGGGACGATCACCCTTGATGGCCACGATATCCGCGGCCTGACGCTTGCGAGTCTGCGTCGTCAGATGAGCATCGTGCTCCAGGAAGTCTTCCTGTTTCACGGGACCGTTCGCGAGAACATCCTCTTCGGTCGCCTCGATGCGAGCGATCAAGAGATGATCGAGGCAGCGCGTATAGCAAACGCCGATGAATTCATCGAACAACTGCCCGAGGGCTACGAGACCATGATCGGCGAGCGAGGGGTCAAGCTCTCCGGAGGCCAGCGTCAGCGGTTGGCCATCGCCCGGGCGGTGCTGAAAGACGCACCTATCCTGATCCTTGATGAAGCAACATCCTCGGTCGATACCGAGACCGAGCTACTGATTCAACAGGCATTGGAGCGGCTGATCGTGGGACGGACGACCATCGTCATTGCCCATCGTCTGTCGACCATTCGCCGCGCCGACAAGATTGTTGCTTTCAAGGACGGGCGGATCGTGGAACAGGGAACCCACGATGAGCTGATGGCACAGGACGGGATCTATCGATACCTCAACCGAGTGCAGATGGATGAAAACACGCGACAGTCCCCGCCCGAAGGGTAATAGCGATGATCAGCTCGTGCCAGTGTGAATGCCAACACAGGTAGACGAGGGGGCCAAAATCTTCTGCACTTACGCCGTTGGCAGACACAAGAGCTTCTGCAGCGACTCGAAAGAGTATCCGAAATCCTAGCGGCTATTGGATCGGATGAAACAGCTACGTTTGGCCAAGTGATGGAAAACCACGCTAGGCACTATTGGCTATCTAATTGTGATAGAGTATTCTCGGGTTGGGTGATCACAATGGGCCAAGGAAAGCAGCTCAATATCTATGTTCCAGCGGACAAGCTTGATGCGGTAGAGCGCTTGCGGCGTCTGAGCAAGAGTACGGGTAAACCGATCAATTTCCTGGTGGTGGACGCGATAACGCAGTATCTGCATGAACAGACGCCATCCAAGGTTCAGTTTCGCAGTTTCGATCTCAACGTCAAACCCCCTATCCATCGGGAAGAGATCTATGAAGAGCAACTTGCACGCAAGTTAGAACACCAATGATCTATACGCTCGACACGAAAATCCTTGTCTATGCGGCTGACAAGTCGTTCCCATTACATTCCGCAGCCCGTGACGTGCGTGACCATGCCGTGGCTGAGCATCATAAAGTCCGCCTGTGTTACTCAGTGTTACTGGAGTTCTTCGCGGTTGTGACCGATTCTCGCCGTGTAGGGAACCCGCTTCCTCCCGCCGAGGCATGGCGTGAGGTGGATGCTTACCTAAACACGTTTGAGGTGCTGTACCCGGATGAAGGCACCTTCGCACAGCTTAGGAAGCTGGCAAAGCAATACCAAACAACACGGCAAACGATATTCGATGTTCTGATAGTGGCCATGATGATCCAGCATAAGGTAAAGGGTATTTATACAGAAAAACGTAAGGATTTCGCGCGGTTTGACGAGATCGAAGTGCTGCCTTGGCCGTCCGCGGATGTTTGATTTCTCACCGCGCTGACAGTACCTGGGGACCGATAGGTAAACGTGGTAGACTTATTGTGCTAAAGTATCCTGTGGAAGGAGGTGGAGATGTCGAATAAGACTCTATCAACAAAGGTCCCCGAGGAATTGCGTCAGCAAGTCGATGAAATTGCGTCTATCGAGAAGCGTGCACCAAGTAGCGTTGTTCGTTTGGCGATTGAGCACTATGTCAACACCTACTTTGAACTACACCCGCAGTTCAAGGCGGACATCCTTGAGGCGCGAGCGGCAATCCGCAAAGGCGACGTGGAAGACTACAAGTTCGGGTAGATGGCTCATGGCTTACACTCCCAAGACGTCCTCGAAATTCAACAGGAAAAAGAAGAAGCTCCCCGGTAACCTGCGCAACGCGATCGATGATCAGGTCAGGCTGATATGTGAGGATCCCAGTCTCGGAGTACTCAAGATTGGAGATCTCGCCAAGGT